>NZ_JBIURH010000007.1:0-272687 GCF_044740765.1 Kitasatospora sp. NPDC088346 | reverse complement strand
CACCTGGCACCTCACCCCCGCCAGCGCATAACCAGAAGGGGCCGCCCGGCCCGCAGCCAGACAGCCCCTCAGCAAGATCTTCACGAGCCTTCTAGCCGAGCAGCCGCGGGGAGAGGGCGCCGCAGGGCAGCAGGCCGAGCTCGGCGCCCGCGTCCCGCAGGTCGGTGAGGACCAGCTCGTCGTGCATCAGCAGCGCGGACTGCTCGGGCCAGGCGATCGCCCAGAGCCACAGACCGCGGGCCTCGCCGACGTACACCGCGCGGTCCGGCGGGGCCTCGGGCACGTGGAACATCGGGGTGGGCCGGCCGGCCGCCATCAGCTTGGCGTCGGCGGGCTTGTAGAGCGAGACGGAGTCACCCGGGTCCGGGCCGGGCAGGCCCGCGTACCGCGCGCCGAGGCCGACGCCCAGCTCCTCCGCGACCAGGATGAGCTCGCCGAAGCCGCCGAGCGGTGCCGGGCCCGAACAGGCCACCGCGGTGGCCCGGGCGCCCGAGAGGTCGTCCCCCGCGTGCGAGATGCCGGTGAAGAGCCAGCCGACCGGCAGCGGCCACGGCAGCCAGACCGGGACCTGGGAGCGGGCGACTGCGACGCCCAGTGCCTCCACGCTCGGGGGCAGCACCGGCTGCATCGGGTGCACGGCGCCGTGCTGGTCGCACTGCCAGGTGTCGGAGAACAGGCCTGGGGCGCGGACCCGACCGGCGCACCTCGGGCAGCTTGGCTCGCCCCTCATAGCCGACAACGGTCCTCCCTCCGGTCCGCCGCGTCAAGGACGGTCACCCGTACGTGGTGCGTCGCGCGGGCTGCCTCGCACGACCGGCGGGGTGCGGCCGACGGCGGGTGCGGCCTCGGTAGGGCATGTCCCGCGGGCCGTGGTGCCAAACAACCGGCTGGTCGGGGCGGTGCGCCGACACACTGACGCCCCGTCATCCACCGGTGGGGAGGACGGGGCGTCAGTCGGGTATCGGAACGTCGGACGCGGCCCTGGCCGGTCCGGCGCCGCTCAGATCGCCTTGCACGGTCTGATGTAGAGGCGCTCGCCGGTCAGCGCGGCGGCCCTCACGTACTCGCCGACGGTCTCGGCGTCGGCGATCAGGCGGTCGGTGGCGTCGCCGCGGGCGTCGTCCAGTCGGAGGATCTCGAAGCGCATGGGCCTCTCCCTTCCCGGCCCCGGGGTACGGGGCGTCGATTGCTGGGGCCGGCTCGGCCCTGGCTGGTTCGGTCGTCCGGTCGGTGCTGTCGGTGCCCGCATCGCTCCCCCGTCGGCAGTGGTGCTCCGGAGGCGCCGGCCGTGGAGCTGTGGCCTCAGTGACCACGGTGCACGGCCGGTGCTTCCAAACGGTTGCCTGTCCGTAAAGTCCCGGTTTCGGGTGACTCTCGTCGTTGAGGTCTCGGATCGGCCAACGGGGTGGGCGGGCATACTCATTCCCGGACAGAATCAAATATTACCCGAGCTAACGACTTTTGTCGCGTGGATTGTGTCGGACCGGCGGGGTCCGCCGTGGCGGGTGCGGGTGCGGGTGCGGGTGCAGGTGCGGCCCGGGGCCCGGGCGCGCGGGGTGTGGGTAGGGGTGGGGGCCCCGGGGGCGGGTCGGGGTGTAGGTGTGGGCCGGGTGCGGTCGAGTCGGGCGCTGGGGGCTCAGCCCCAGAACGCCGCCAGCGCGGCGGCCGTCGCGGCGGGCCGCTCGGCGTTGGGGGAGTGCCCCGCGCCCTCGACCGGGACGTACCGGGCACCCAGTCGCCGGGCCATCGCGGCCTGCTCGTCCACCGGCCAGGCGTAGTCCTGGACCCCGGAGAGGACCAGTGTGGGCAGTTCCACGGCGGCCAGCTCGGCCACCCGGTCCGGCGCCGAGATCAGGTGGGCGCCCGTGGTGGCCAGCGCCTGCGGGACGTTGGCCAGCCAGCGGCGGTGCAGGAAGTCGGCGATCTCCGGGCGCTGCGGGGCGCTCTGGGCCTTCTCCATCTGCTGCATGACCTGCCAGATCGGCTCCAGCTCCATGGTGGCCAGCGCGTCCACCAGGAGCTTGGTGCGGGCGGCCTCGGCCGGGTCGATGGCGCCCGGCCCGGTCGACAGCAGGGTGAGCGAGGCCCAGGGCAGCGGTCCGCCCTCGGCCGCCAGGACGGCCTCCCGGACCACCTGGCCGCCGAAGGAGTGGCCCAGCAGGTGCAGCGGTCCGCCGTCGGCCAGGGCGGCGGTGAGCGCCTGCACGTCCCGGCCCAGCTCGGCCACCGCGTAGGCGTCCGGGTCGGCCGGGCCGCCGGTCTCGTACTGGCCGCGCTGGTCGATCGCCGCGACCCGGTAGCCGGCCCCGGCGAGCGGCTCCAGGAGGGCGATGAAGTCCTCCTTGCTGCCGGTGAAGCCGGGCACCAGCAGGGCCGTGCCCCGGGCCTGGCCGGCCGGTTCGGCCAGCAGTGCGGCGAACTCCCCACGTGCGGTGGGCAGCCGCAGGGCCCGGGCGCACCCGGGCAGGGTCAGGAACGGCGGGGTGCTCATCGGTGCGGGCTCCTGTCGGTGCGGGTTCCTGCGGGGCCGGACGGGGTTCCGAGCTTAGGGCCTGCGGGGCCGGGGCCCGGGCGCACCTGACGCACCCGGCGGGCGAAAGCCGCCGGGCGGGCCGGATCAGAGGTGATCCGGCCCGCCCGGGCGGTGTGCCACGTGCGGCTCAGCCCTCCGGCGTGACCTCGACCGGCTCCGCGGCCTTGCGGGCGCGGGTGCGGCGGCGCGGGGCCGCGGCCCCGGCGGGCTCGCCGTCCTGGGCGGGGATGCTCACGACGGCCTCAGCGGCCGGCGCGGCGGCCGCCGTCTTGCGGGCCCTGGTGCGGCGCGGGGCCGGGGCCTCCGCGGCGGGAGCGGCCTCGGCGGCGGGAGCGGCCTCGGTCGGGGTCTCCACCGCGGCCTTCGGCTCCGCGGCCTTGCGGGCGCGGGTCCGGCGGCGCGGGGCGGCCTCGACCTCGGCGGCCGCGACCTCGGCGGCCGCCGCGTCGACGACGGCCTCGGCCGCCTCGACGACGGCCACGGCGGCCTTGCGGGCCCGGGTGCGGCGCGGGGCCGCGACCGTCTCGGCCGGGGCCTCGGCGGCCGGGGCGGCCGAGGCCGGGACCTCGACCGCGACGGCGGCGACGGCCTCGACGACCGGCTCCGCGGTCTTACGGGTACGGGTGCGGGTCCGGCGCGGGGCCGGGGCGGCCTCGACCGCGGCGGCCGGGGCGTCGGCGACCGGAGCGGCCTCGACGGCGGCGGGCGCGGTCTCGACCACGGCCGCACCGGCGACCTCCTCGGCGGGACGGGCGCCGCCGCGGGTGCGGCGACGCTCCCGCTGCCGGCGCGCGGGGCGCTCGGCGGCCTCCGGCTCGGGGGCCGCGACCGCCGGGCCGCTGCCGCGGCCGCCGCGCGAACGGCCGCCGCCGGCGTTGCCGCCGCGGGAGCCGCGACCGCCGGTCTCGCCGAGGTCCTCGACCTCCTCGGCGTTCAGGCCGGCCCGGGTGCGCTCGGAGCGCGGCAGCACGCCGGTGGTGCCCGGGGTGATCTTCAGCAGCTCGTAGAGGTGGGCGGAGGTGGAGTAGGTCTCCTCCGGCTCCGGGAACTTGAGGTCCAGCGCCTTGTTGATCAGCTGCCAGCGCGGGATGTCGTCCCAGTCGACCAGGGTGACCGCGGTGCCGTAGGCGCCGGCCCGGCCGGTGCGGCCGATGCGGTGCAGGTAGGTCTTCTCGTCCTCGGGGCACTGGTAGTTGATGACGTGCGTGACGCCCTCGACGTCGATGCCGCGGGCCGCGACGTCGGTGCAGACGAGCACGTCGACCTTGCCGCTGCGGAAGGCCCGCAGGGCCTGCTCGCGGGCGCCCTGGCCGAGGTCGCCGTGGACGGCGCCGGCCGCGAAGCCGCGCTTGGTCAGCTGCTCGGAGACGTCGGCCGCGGTGCGCTTGGTGCGGCAGAAGATCATCGCGAGGCCGCGGCCCTCGGCCTGCATGATCCGCGAGACCATCTCGACCTTGTCGAGCGAGTGCGCCCGGAAGACGTGCTGGGCGATGTTGGCCACGGTGTGGCCGGTGTCGTCCGGCGCCGCCGCCCGGATGTGGGTCGGCTGGCTCATGTACCGGCGGGCGAGGCTGATCACCTGGCCCGGCATGGTGGCCGAGAACAGCAGGGTCTGCCGCTTGGCGGGCAGCATCGTGATGATCTTCTCGACGTCCGGCAGGAAGCCGAGGTCGAGCATCTCGTCGGCCTCGTCCAGCACCAGCGCGCGGACCTGCGAGAGGTCCAGCTTGCGCTGGCCGGCCAGGTCGAGCAGCCGGCCCGGGGTGCCGACGATGATGTCGACGCCCTTGCGCAGCGCCTCGACCTGCGGCTCGTACGCCCGGCCGCCGTAGATGGCGAGCACCCGGACGTCGCGGACCTTGCCCGCGGTCTGCAGGTCGTTGGTGACCTGGGTGCAGAGCTCGCGGGTCGGGACGACGATGAGCGCCTGGGGGCCGTCGGAGAGCTGGTCCTCGGTGGCCCGGCCGGCGTCGACGTCGGCGCGGACGACGACCCGCTCGATCAGCGGGAGGCCGAAGCCGAGGGTCTTGCCGGTGCCGGTCTTGGCCTGGCCGATGACGTCGTGCCCGGTCAGCGCGACCGGGAGGGTCATCTCCTGGATGGGGAACGGGTGGATGATGCCGACGGCCTCCAGGGCCTCGGCGGTCTCCGGGAGGATCCCCAGGTCCCGGAAGGTGGTCTTGGTGGGTTCAGCGGTGGTGGACAGGGTGCTGCCTCTTCCATATGCGGGGGCCGAGAGCGAGAGAGCGGCGGGCGGCCCACACCGCTGCGCCGGGCCCGGTGAAGGGCCGCGCGTCACAGCTGTGGGTCGCACACCGCGCCGGTCCCTGCCGCCTGCTGACCCGCGCGACCCGGTGAAGGGCGCGTGGTCCGGCGGCGTGGGGGAGGATTCCCGTGAGGGGACGGCGCGGGACCTGCGCCGTGCGGCGCGGTCCGCGGCGGCCCTCGCTCGGCCACTGATGCGGTGCCAAGGCCCGAAGTCCAGGCCAAGGTCGGAGCCGATCGGGTCTCCGACCGGGCATCCGCGTACGTGAGGGCCTGACTCCGTACGGAGCACGTCTGCGCGGCCTGTCCTGGAGGGACGGGCCGCGCGAGTACACCAGGCCTCACTACCACCATACAGTCCAGCGCCGACTCGAACACGTGACGCGCCTTACCCGGCCGGTGGGCGGGGGCCCGGCGGGGCCGCCGACGGGCCCGCGGCGGTCTAAGGTGACGTGCCATGGAGACTCAGGAACCCGGCGAGGGCACCCCGACCGAAGCGACCATCCCGGCCGACGCCGAATCGATCGGCGACTGGGCGACCTGCGCGGCCGAGCCGGGCTACCGGGCCGCCGTGCTCGACCTGCTCGGCGCGCTCGCGTACGGCGAGCTGAGCGCCTTCGAGCGGCTGGCCGAGGACGCCAAGTTCGCCCCGGGCCTGGTCGACAAGGCGGCGCTGGCCCGGATGGCGTCGGCGGAGTTCCAGCACTACCAGCTGCTGAACGACCGGATCGCCGAGGTCGGCGCCGACCCGACCGAGGTGATGACGCCGTTCGTCGAGCCGCTGGAGGCCTTCCACCGGCTGACCGCGCCGTCGGACTGGCTGGAGGGCCTGGTCAAGGCCTACGTCGGCGACGCCATCGCGACCGACTTCTACCGCGAGGTGGCCGTCCGCCTCGACGACGACACCCGTGACCTGGTGCTCCGGGTGATGGCCGAGACCGGCCACGCGGCGTTCGCCGTGGACCGGGTCCGGCAGGCGATCGAGGACGACCCCCGGGTCGGCGGGCGGCTGGCGCTCTGGGGCCGCCGGCTGATGGGCGAGGCGCTCAGCCAGGCCCAGCGGGTGGTCGCCGAGCGCGACGCGCTGTCCAACCTGCTGGTCGGGGGCGCCCAGGTGAAGGGCTTCGACCTGGTCGAGGTCGGCAAGATGTTCAACCGGATCACCGAGGCGCACACCCGGCGGATGGCGGCCCTGGGCCTCGCCTCCTGACCCGGCCCCGGCGGACCGGCCGGGAGCGCCCGCTCAGGCGTGCCGGTGCCGGCGGTGGCCGCCGCGCCGGCGGGCCTGGTCCGGCCGGGCCAGCACCGAGACCAGCAGCACCGAGCTGACCACGGAGATCACCAGCGCCGCGGCCGCCTGCTGCCCGTCGAAGGCGTAGCGGGCGATCAGGCCGCCGAGCAGGGCGGCCACCAGGGCCGTCGCGACGGTCAGGCCCCGGCCGGCCGGGAAGTACCCCGGGCGCAGCAGCGGTGCGCCGAGGCCGACGGTGAGGCCGATCAGGGCGTAGGCGATCGTCTCCAGGTACACGGGCTGCCTCCCGGGGGTGCGATGGGTGCCGTCCCCTCGCCATACCCGGCGGGTGCCGCCGGTACGCGCCGGGCGCGAAAACGGCGGTGTCCCGTCCCTCCGGGGAGGGAGCGGGACACCGCCGTTCGACTCGGGCGCCTCAGAGGGTGCCGAAGCCCACCTTGCGGGCGGCCGGCTCGCCGATCTCCACGTACGCCAGACGCTCGGCCGGGACGAGGACGCGACGGCCGTGCTCGTCGGTGAGGGAGAGGAGCTTCTCGGTGCCCTCCAGCGCCTTGGCGACGGCGCTCGCGACCTCGTCAGCGCTCAGCGAGCTCTCGATCACGATGTCGCGGGGCGCGTTCTGCACGCCGATCTTGACCTCCACGGCTTCCATCCCTCCGGGGTTGCAACAGCCATGCGCACCACCTCGAACAGGTGTCCGCGGTCCTTGCGCCGTACGGCTTCACCATAGAGCACGGTCCGGGCCGTGCGGCGAAGGTCTGCTGATCAGCTGTCCGCGGACTCCTCGTCCTCGCCCTCGGCGCCGGGCTCCTGCGGGTGCATCGGGAAGCCCTTGAGACCGCGCCAGGCCAGGCTGGCGACCAGCCGGACCGCCTCGTCGCGGGGGATCTCCTGCCCCTGCGAGAGCCAGTAGCGGGCGGTGATCTGGGCCAGGCCGCAGACACCGACGGCCAGCAGCTTGGCCTCCGCTTCGGGCAGGTCGGTGTCCTCGGCGATCACCGTGCTGACCAGGGTGGCGCTGAGGTCGCTGGCCCGCTCCACCCGCTCGCGCACGGCGGGCTCGTTGGTCAGGTCCGACTCGAAGACCAGCCGGAAGGCGCCGGACTCGCTGGAGACGTAGTGGAAGTACGCCTCCATGGTCGCGGCGACCCGCAGCTTGTTGTCGTTGGTCGCGGCGAGGGCCTCGCGGGTGGCGTCGACCAGGGCGTCGCAGTGCTTGTCGAGGAGCGCGAGGTAGAGCTCCAGCTTGCCCGGGAAGTGCTGGTACAGCACCGGCTTGCTGACTCCGGCGCGGTCGGCGATGTCGTCCATGGCCGCAGAGTGGTACCCCTGGGCGACGAACACCTCCTGCGCGGCACCGAGCAGTTGTTCACGGCGGGCGCTTCGCGGCAGGCGAGCACCGCGCGGGCGCTCCTGCGCCTCCTGGATGGCCGTCACGGCGCTCCTCACTTCACGGTCGGACATGGCTGGCAGGGCCATTGATTCTACTTTTCGGTAACCAGGTCTGCTCCCGGTGGTGCCGAGTAAAACGCAGAAACAGCCTTGTCGGGAGCCCACAATACGGTCCGGACCCGGGCTGTCCACAGGGTGAGATCCGCCCCGGTGGCCGGTGGTGCCGGGTATCTGCTTACTACCATCGTGCTCCATGAGTGCTGATCAGCTGGGGTCCGAGTCCGAATCGTTCCGAACCGTGCGGGTGCCGGGCGCCGAGCTGGCCGTCCGCGGCCCGCTCGACGGGGCCCGGGACGGGCTGCCGGCCGCGCTGTACGTGCACGGGCTCGGCGGCTCCGCCGACAACTGGGCCGAGCTGATGACCGAGCTGGACGGCCTGGTCGCGGGCGAGGCCGTGGACCTGCCCGGCTTCGGCTGGTCCGCGCCGCCCTCGGACGGCAACCTCTCGGTCTCCGGTCACGCCCGGGCCGTGATCGGGTACCTGGAGCAGTCCGGCCGCGGGCCGGTCCACCTGTTCGGCAACTCGCTGGGCGGCGCCGTGTCGGTCCGGGTGGCCGCCGTGCGACCCGACCTCGTCCGCAGCCTGACGCTGATCTCCCCGGCGCTGCCGGAGCTGCCCCCGCAGCGCAGCGCGTGGCCGACCGGCCTGCTCGCGGTGCCCGGGCTGCCCGCGCTGCTCGGCCGGGCCCCGGACCGCCGCCGCAGCGTCGAGGCGGCCACCGACAGCCTGCTGCGGCTGGTGTACGCGGACCCGTCGGCCATACCGGCCGACCGGCGGGACCGCGCGGTGGCCGAGTACCGGCGGCGGATGGCGCTGCCGTACGCGCTGCAGGTGATGGCCGGCTCGGCGCGCGGGGTGGTCACGGCCTACACCGAGCGCGGCGACCAGTCGCTGTGGCGGCAGGCCGCGCAGGTGCGGGTGCCGGTGCTGCTGGTGTACGGCATGAAGGACAGGCTGGTGTCGTACCGCTCCGCGAAGCGGGCCTGCGAGGCCTTCGCGGACGCCCGGCTGCTGGTGCTGCCGGACTCGGGGCACGTGGCGATGATGGAACACCCGGAGCGGGTGGCCAGGGCCGTCCGGGAGTTCCTCGCGGAGGTCTGAGGGCGGTGCCCGCCCCCGGCCGGCGGCGGGCACCGGGGAGGGCTGAACGCCGGAGAACCTCCCTGGTCACGCCGGTTCACTCGTTCAGGTGGCAACCAGGCAGGTGAGCGAGGAGATGCGCCTTGCTCGTTCTACCTTCGTGCTGTCAGACCGAACAGGTGTGGGGGGAGCAGCGGCCGCCGGGTTGTGCGGCGGCCGCACGGCGGAGCCGGGTGCCGTGGCCACGGGGAGTGGCGGCGGCCCCGCCCGGGCCGCCGCCTTTCTGAGCATTGGTGTCACTGGTTGATCAGGCTCCCTGTGTCGTAGTCGTTGAACCCAGGTCGAACGCTCTGCTCTGGAGGCGTCGTGCGCATCGCTCTGCTCACCGAGGGCACATATTCGAACACTCAGCGTGGCGGCGCCTGGTGCGGCCGGCTGGCCGACGGGCTGGTCGAGCACGAGTTCCAGCTGTACCTGCTGGCCCGCGGCGAGCGGGCCGACCCGGGCGAGGCGGGCGGGCCGGCCGACCCGGGCGGGCCGGGGCCCGGGCGGCCGCCGGTGCGCGGGCTGTCGGCCGTGCACGAGCTGCCGATGTGGGGCCGTCGGCCGGCCGGCCGCGGGCCCTCGGCCCACCGCCGGCGGCTCTACCGCAGCGCCTACGAGCAGCTGGTCCGCGCCCTGGTGCTGCCGGGGGAGCGGGCGTCCTTCGGGCCGGGCCTGTACCGCCTCGCCGAGCTGACCCGGGCGGACGGCGCCCTGTCCGCCTTCCTCGCCTCCAGCCACGCCCTGCGGGTGCTGGAGACGGTCTGGCGCTCTCCGGGGGCGGACACCGCGGCCGGCCAGCCGCTGGTCCGGGACGTCCTGGTCGCGGCGGACCTGCTGGAGCAGTGCCTGCGCCCGCTGGCGGCCGACTGGTACGGCACCGGGCCGGACGGGATCGGCTCGGCCGACCTGTGCCACGTCGTCGGCGGCGGCCCGGCGGCGCTGCCCGCCCTGGTCACCAAGCAGCTGCACGGCATCCCCTTCCTGGTCACCGAGCACGGCCTGCACCTGCGCGAGCAGTACCGCAGCTACCGCACCGCGCCCTACCGCTGGCCGGTCCGGGCACTGCTGCTGTCCTTCTTCCGGCAGCTCGCCGAGGAGACCTACCGGCAGGCCGCCGTGCTCACCCCCGGCAGCGCCTACGACCAGCAGTGGCAGCAGCGCTGCGGGGCCGACCCGGCCCGGACCAGGGTGGTCCACGAGGGCACCCCCGCGGTGGCCCGGGAGGCCGCCGGGGCCGAGCCGGAGGAGCCCGTCCTGGTGTGGGCCGGCGCGCTGGAGCCCGGGCGGGACCCGGAGCTGATGCTGCACGCCTTCGCCCGGATCCGGGAGGAGCTGCCCGCGGCTCGGCTGCGGATGTACGGGGAGGAGGGCGTCCCCGGGTACCGCGCACACTGCGCCGCCATCGCCGAGCGGCTCGGCATCGCCGCGGCGGTCGCCTTCGAAGGGCGGCCCGCCGCCCCGGCCGAGGCCTGGTCGGCCGGCCGGCTGGTGGTCTTCTCGGCGCTGGCGCAACGCAGCCCGCGGCTGCTGGCCGACGCGATGCTCAGCGGGCGCGCGGTGGTCGCCACCGACGTCGGGGTGGCCCGCGAGGTGCTCGGGCCGACCGGCCTGCTGGTGCCGCCGCGCAGCCCGATGGCGCTGGCCGGCGCCTGCCTGGCCCTGCTCGGCGACGAGGAACGGCGCTCCAGACTCGGCCTGGCGGGCCGGCTGCGCGCGCAGGAACGGTTCGCGGTGGAACCGGTGGTCACCGCGTTCCGGGAGATCTACCTGGAGCTGGTCTCCCGGTGGCCGGCCTTCCCCGCGGGCGAGCGGCTGCAGCCCTTCGCCCGCCCCGCCGAGTACTGGGTGGCCGGGGCGGTGCGGCCCGGCCCGCCCGCCGCCGGCCCGTCGGCGGACCTCGCCGGTGGCGGGGTCGCCGGTCAGGGCGCCCCGGCGCCGGGCACCCTGGCCGAGGCGGTCTGATGTCCGGGCGCGGGCCACATCCGGACGAGGACGCGGAGCGGTCGGGAGCCGGCGACCGGGCCGGGCCGCCGCCCGCCGACCCGGTCCGGGAGCTGCTCTCCCGGCACCGCGAGGTCTGCGAGCAGGCCGTGGACGCGCTGGAGATCGCCGCCGCGCTGGAGGACTCCGGCATCGGGGCCGGGACGGCCGGCCACTACCGTCACGCCGACGTCTTCGGACTGGCCGAGGAGCTCTACGCCAGGGTTCCGCGCCGCCCGCCGCCACCGGGCCCGCCGGAGCGGCCCGAGCCGTGGCCGCGCGGGGTGGCCCGGGCCCTGGAGGGCGCGGTACGGCACGGGCTGCCGGCCGGGTTGCTGCTCGGCCTCGGCCTGGTGCTGCCACCGCTCGGCGGGGTGGCGTTGCTCGGTCTGCTGCTGCTCGCGGCCGTCCCGCTGGCCCGGGCCGCGCCGGTGGGCGGCGCGGCCCCGCGCTGCGGGTACGGGCTGGGGCTCGCCCTGCTGCTCGCGCCGGCGGTGCTGCCCGGGACGCGCGCGGTGGACGGGCTGCTGGCGGCGGTCGCGGTGCTGGGGCTCGGTCCGGCCGGCTGGTCGGCGCGCTGGCTGCTGCGGACCGGCCGGGGCCACCTCGGCTCGGCCGTCACCCTCGCGGAGTTCCGGGCCCGGATGCGCCCGGTGCTGCCGGTCGCCGTGCTGCTGCACCTGGCGGTGCTCGGGGTGTTGACCTTCGCCGGGCTGGCCGTGGTGGGCGCCGGGGTGCCCCGGCCGGGGCCGGCCGGAGGCGTGCTGTACGAGGCCGCGCTGCGGGCGGGCCCCGCGCAGTGGGCCGGGCAGGCCGCCGTCGCCCTGCTGCTGGTGCTGGTCACGGCGCTGGCCGTCGGCGGGCGTCCGGTGCCGGCCGTCTGGCTGCCGGTGGCGGCCGGGGTGGCCGCGCCGGTGCTCGGCGTGCTGCTGCCCCAGCTGGGCGCCGCCGGAGCGCGGCTGCTGGCCTGCGGCGGGGCGGCGGCGCTGCTGCTGCCGTACGCCTGGTCGCTGTTCGGCCGTCCCGGTGCGTACCGGGCGGTCCTCGGGCCGCCCGGTGGCTGACCGGGTGGCCCCGGTCGCCGTGCCGCGGTCGACCGTCCTGTCGAGACAACCCGCCCCGGGCGTCCGTGCCCGGGGCTTCATGGAAGGACACCCCCGATGAGGGTGCTGCTGTTGGGCGCCGACGGTTTTATCGGCCGCCGGGTCGCCGAGCGTCTGCTGGCCGATCCGGGCATGCAGGTCACGGTGCTCGGCCGACGGGACTCGGCCGACATCCGGTTCGACCTGACGGCGGGCAGCCCGGGCGCGCTGGCCCGGTTCCTGGACGCGGTGGCGCCCCAGGTGGTGGTCAACTGCGCCGGGGCGACGTACGGCACCTCGCGGTTGCTGATCCAGGCGAACACGCTGGCCGTCGCCACCGTCTGCGAGGCCATCCGGCGCAGCCGGGAGCCGGCCCGGCTGGTGCACGTCGGGTCGGCCGCCGAGTACGGGCCGGTGCAGCCGGGCGGTCCGATCCCGGAGACGGCGGAGCCCCGACCGGTCGGCCCGTACGGGGTGTCCAAGCTGGCCGGGACGGAGCTGGTGCTGGCCTCGGGGCTGGACGCCCTGGTGCTGAGGATCTTCGACGTGGTGGGGCCCGGTTCGCCGACGGCCTCGCTGTTCGGGCGGCTGGCCGAGGGACTGCGGCGGGCGCTGGAGCAGGACGAACTGCAGATCCGGATGCCGGACCTGTCGGGGTACCGGGACTTCGTGGACGTGCGGGACGTGGCCCGGGCGATCCAGTCCGCGGCGGTGTCGGCCGCCACCGGTGTGATCAACATCGGCAGCGGGCACGCCGTCCGGGCCCGGGAGGCCGCCCACCTGCTGGTCCGGGCCTCGGGGTTCGAGGGCTCGCTCGCGGAGGACGCCGGCCGGGCGGTGTACCTGCCCGCGCAGGCGGGCCCGGCCGGGGACGGCTTCCGGGGGGCGGAGCCGCGCCCGGTGCCGGAGCCGGTGGCCTGGCGGCAGGCCGACGTCCGGACCGCCCGGGACCGTCTCGGCTGGCGGACGCAGGTGCCGTTGGAGGAGTCGCTCGGTGACGTCTGGCTGGAGACCGCCTGCCGGGTCTGAGGGCTCCGACCGCCCGCCGCCGCAGGCCTGTTGGGGCCGGTCGCGGGCGGCCGGGACGGTCCCACGATCCGGTGCCGGGTGTCTCGCCCATCGGACATGCTGTCTCGGAATACCGGGGGCACGTGACACTGTTGGCGTAGGCAATACCGAACTGACGACCATCGGAGTTTCCGTGTCGCTGCCACCCCTGGTCGAGCCGGCCGCCGAGCTCACCGTCGACGAGGTCCGCAGGTACTCCCGCCACCTGATCATCCCCGACGTGGGCATGGACGGGCAGAAGCGGCTCAAGAACGCCAAGGTGCTCTGTGTCGGCGCCGGCGGCCTCGGTTCCCCCGCGCTGATGTACCTGGCCGCGGCCGGTGTCGGCACGCTCGGCATCGTCGAGTTCGACACCGTCGACGAGTCCAACCTGCAGCGCCAGATCATCCACGGCCAGTCCGACATCGGGCGCTCCAAGGCCGAGTCCGCCCGTGACTCGGTCAAGGAGATCAACCCCTACGTCGACGTGATCCTGCACGAGGACCGCCTCGACAACTCCAACGTGATGGAGATCTTCGCCGGCTACGACCTGATCGTGGACGGCACGGACAACTTCGCCACCCGGTACCTGGTGAACGACGCCGCGGTGCTGCTCGGCAAGCCGTACGTGTGGGGCTCGATCTACCGCTTCGACGGCCAGGCCAGCGTGTTCTGGGCCGACCACGGCCCCTGCTACCGCTGCCTCTACCCGGAGGCCCCGCCGCCGGGCATGGTCCCGTCCTGCGCCGAGGGCGGCGTGCTGGGCGTGCTCTGCGCGTCCATCGGCTCGATCCAGGTCACCGAGGCGATCAAGCTGCTGGCCGGGGTCGGCGAGCCGCTGGTCGGCCGGCTGATGATCTACGACGCCCTGGAGATGAACTACCGCCAGGTCAAGGTCCGCAAGGACCCGAACTGCGCGCTCTGCGGCGAGAACCCGACCGTCACCGAGCTGATCGACTACGAGGCCTTCTGCGGCGTCGTCTCGGAGGAGGCCCAGGCCGCGGCCCAGGGCGCGACCATCACCTCCAAGCAGCTCAAGGAGTGGCTGGACGAGGACGAGGACATCTTCCTGATCGACGTCCGCGAGCCCAACGAGTACGAGATCGTCTCGATCCCGGGCGCGACGCTGATCCCGAAGAACGAGTTCCTGATGGGCACCGCGCTGGAGAAGATGCCGCAGGACAAGAAGATCGTGCTGCACTGCAAGACGGGCGTGCGCTCGGCCGAGGTGCTGGCCGTCCTCAAGTCGGCCGGCTTCGGCGACGCCGTCCACCTGGGCGGCGGTGTGATCGGCTGGGTCAACCAGGTCGAGCCGCACAAGCCGGTGTACTAGCCGGAGTACCAGGGCTTGTCCGACAAGCCCTCGGGCGTGCGAAAGGGCCGCCGCCTCCCTCGGGAGGCGGCGGCCCTTTCGCCGTCCGCGCCGCGGCTGCGGCGCCGGTCAGAGTGCGTTCCTGCGCTGCAGCACGTTGTAGGAGATCCAGCCCGGCAGTACCGGCAGCCAGAAGGTCAGCAGCCGGTACAGGAAGACGGCGGGGGTGGCCGCCGAGGGCGGCACGTTGCCCACCGTCAGGGCGCCGATCAGGGCGATCTCGACCGGCCCGATGCCGCCCGGGGTGGGGATCGCCGAACCGGCCGCGTTGGCCGTCAGGAAGACCACGGCCACCGCCGAGAAGGTCATCGACCCGCCGAACGCCTGCACCGAGGCGTAGAGGCAGGAGGTGAAGCTCAGGGTCAGCAGCAGGATCCCGCCGAAGCCGCTGACCAGCTTGGACGGGGTCTGCATCAGGTCCAGCATCCGCGGCACCACGCCGAAGAACAGCGACCGGACCCTGGTCACCACGAACCGCCGCAGCGGCGCGACCGCGGCCACCACCAGGGCCAGCACGGCGGCCGTCAGCACCCCGATGATCACCGCCCGGGAGGCGCCCAGGTCCCCGTTGGTCTGGCTGCCGGTGATCAGACCGAAGCCGAACAGCAGCAGCAGGTGCCCGCCCAGACCGGCCAGCTGGGAGGCGCCGACGCTGGCCACCGCCTGACCGGGACGGATCCCGGCCTTCTGCAGGTAGCGGGTGTTGAGCGCGATCCCGCCGATCGCCGCGGGCGCCACCAGCTTGACGAACGATCCGGCCAGCTGCGCCGCCACCGTCCGCTTGAACGGCAGCCGCTCGGGCACGAAACCGGTCAGGCTCATCGCCGCCGCGACGTAGCTCACCGCCGAGGCGAGCAGCGCCGCGCAGGCCCAGGCCCAGTTCATCTGGGACAGCTTCAACTGGCCCGGCTGGATGGTGGTCAGCGCGAGGTAGGCCGCGAAGGTCAGCGCGATGACCATGATCAGCGTCTTCGGCTTGAGCCGCTCCAGCTTCGCCGGAGCCATCGGCGCCTCGGGCGCGATCTGCAGGATCTGGCCGCGGATCCGGCTCAGCAGATCCTCGCCGGCCACCGCGATGTCCTCCTCGGCCTGCTCCTGGGTCCGCTCGCCCGCGGCGACCTGCTCCAGGGCCAGCGCCTGGGCGGCGGCCTTGCGTTCCTTGGTCATCCGCTGGAGGTCGACCCGGGTCGAGCGGCTCAGCCCGACCGGCTGGAGCAGCGGCAGCGCCGCCGCGACCCGCTCCGGCCCGAGCACCCGGGTGGCCACCGCCACCGACCGCTCCGGGCCGATCCGCAGCGCGAAGGTGGTGAGCAGCTGGGCGACGTCGATCCGCAGGGTCAGGTCGCCGGCCGCGATGTCACCCCCGGAGAGGTTGACCAGGCAGCCGGTCTTCTCGTCCATCACCAGCAGCGACTCGCCGGTGAGGCGGCGGTGCGCGATCCGCCGCTCGTGCAGGGCCCCGACCGACTGCCAGAGGGAGGCCATCACGTCGTCCGTGACCTCCTCCTGCGTGAGCTCGTCCAGCGTCCGGCCGGAGACGTTCTGGTAGACCAGGATCGCCGCGTCCGGGCCGAGCTCCGAGGTGGCCACCAGCTGCGGGGCACGGGCGCCGGAGGCGGCGGCCGCGTACGCGATCAGCGCCTCCTGCTCCAGCGCCTGGCGCAGCGACTGGGGGCTGCGCCGCACGGCCACCGACCGCAGCCGCAGCCGCCGCCAGGCCCGGTAGAAGAACCCGGAGGCCTGCTGCTCGCGGTCGATGATGTGGACGTCGAGCAGCGGCCCGTCCTGCTGGGTGACCAGGTAGCGGCGGGTGTCGCCGGGGGCGTCGTGCGCGCGGTGCGCGGCGGACGGGGTGAAGCCGACCTTGCGGAGCCCGATCAGCAGGGTCTTGCCGGTCGGCCGGATGTTGGGCGAGCCGATCGCGTACAGCGTGCCGTACGCCACGGACCAGCCGATCAGGACGGTCAGCAGCAGGGAGAGCGGGGTGGTGTAGCCGCTGATCAGCTCGGTCGTGCCGCTGAGGATGACCACTATCCACAGCGCCACCCGCCAGCGCGGGCGGCTCGACATGCCGACGGCCGTCATGTAGGCGATCACCGGGGCCAGGTAGCCGTGCACCGGGTCGGTGAGGGTGTCGCCGGAGGCGTCCCGCAGCTGGGTGAGGGCGTCCCGGACGGTGCCGGGGGCGCCGGCCGCCACCCACCAGTCGATGCCCAGCGAGACCCCGTAGGCGAGCACCGAGGCGAGCACGCCGTCGGCGACCCGCAGGCCGTCCCGTTTGATCAGCCGTTCCACCGCGAAGGCCAGCGGCACGGCCAGCACGGCCACGCTGGAGACCAGCGCGGCGATGGTGCTGAGCAGGCTGGGGACCTTGTCGGTGTTGTTCGCGATGTCGTTCTCGATGCCGGTGGTCGTCGCGACCGCGACCTGGGCCAGCACGAGGACGGCGACGATGCCGAGCAGCCCGGCGATGAACCGGAGCAGGTCGGACGGGCGGTGCGCGCGGGGCGGCAGCAGCGGTTCGTCGACGGCCAGCCGGTGTTCGGCGTGCTCCGGCGCGGCCGGCTCGTCGCCCGCGGGCTCCGGTTGCGGCCGGGCCTGCCGGGGGGTGCGCGGGACCGGGGCCTTGTCCAGCGAGACGGCCTCGGGTTCGGTGTGTTCGGGGCCCGCAGAACCGTCGGTGGCGGACTCGTCCGAGCCCTTGTCCACGTTCACGTCTGCCGTCCCGGTCATCTGGTCTTGTCCTTGTATCACCACGCGCTGCCCCGAAGATGCTGCCATGCCGCGGCGTCCGGTGCTGGACAGGGGGCGCATCGGGCGCGGCGGATCATCCGCGAGGGGTCCCGAAATCGACCGGATGCGGAAGAATGCGGCAGATGAGCGAGCCCACCGAGCGCCACCCTGCGGGCGCCGAGCACGACCTGCCGCCGTTCGCCGAGGCCGTGCTCGACCTCACCGAGCGGATCCCGCCCGGCCGGGTCATGACGTACGGGGACGTCGCCGAGTACCTGGGCCAGGGCGGTCCGCGCCAGGTCGGCCGGGTGATGGCGCTGTACGGCGCGGCGGTGCCCTGGTGGCGGGTGATCCGCGCCGACGGGCGGCCGCTGCCGGGCCACGAGCACCGGGCGCTGCCGGAGTACCGGACGGAGGGCACCCCGCTGCGCGCGGTGGCCGGCGAGCCGCGGGTCGACCTGCGGCAGGCCCGCTGGGACGGCCGGTAGCGCGCCCGCCCGGGCACGCCCCCGATCCGGCCGAACCGGGTGCGCGGGCGGGAATGACGGGGCAGGATCGTAGGCTCGATACGGGCGGGCCCGGCGCGGCCCGCCCCGACGCTGACCGAAGCACCACCGCAGTACGACCGTTCTGGACCGCATTGACCTCCCCTTTCCGCCTGGTGCGCAACCCGCTCGCCCAGCCCGCCCCGCCTGTCCTGGACCAGTATCAGCAGGCGGTGGTCGAGCACGCCTCGGGCCCGCTGCTGGTCCTGGCCGGCCCCGGCACGGGGAAGACCACCACGCTGGTGGAGGCCGTCGCCCGCCGGATCGCCGACGGCACCGACCCGGAACGGATCCTGGTCCTCACCTTCAGCCGCAAGGCGGCGATGGAGCTGCGCGACCGGATGACCGCGCGGGTCGGCAACGGCCTCGCCCCGCAGGCGACCACCTTCCACTCGTTCTGCTACGCGCTGCTGCGGGCCCACCAGAGTCCCGAGGAGTACGCCGAGCCGCTGCGCCTGCTCTCCGGCCCGGAGCAGGACGTGATGGTCCGCGAGCTGCTGGCCGGTGACGCCGAGGACGCCCGGCTGGGTGTCGGCCGGATCGGCTGGCCGCTCGACCTGCGGGCCTGCCTGACCACCCGCGGGTTCGCCGACGAGGTCCGAGCGGTGCTCGCGCGCAGCCGTGAGCTCGGCCTCGGCGAGGCGGAGCTGTCCCGGTTCGCCGACGGCGTGCAGCGCCCGGACTGGGCCGCCGCCGCCCACTTCCTCGCGGACTACCTGGACGTGCTGGACCTGCGCGGGGTGCTCGACTACGCCGAGCTGGTGCACCGCGCGGTGCTGCTCGCCGAGCGCCCCGAGGTGCGGGAGCAGCTGCGGCAGCGGTACGAGGTGGTCTTCGTCGACGAGTACCAGGACACCGACCCGTCCCAGGTGCGGCTGCTGCGGCAGCTGGCCGGCGACGGCCGGGACCTGGTCGCGGTCGGCGACCCCGACCAGTCGATCTACGCCTTCCGCGGCGCCGACATCAACGGCATCCTCGACTTCCCGCAGACCTTCCGGCGGACCGACGGCGGGCCCGCCGAGGTCAGGGTGCTGCGGGTCTCGCGCCGCTCCGGCGCCGTGCTGCTCGCCGCCTCCCGGGAACTGGCCCGCCGGATGCCGATGGGCCGGCTCCCGGCGGACAAGCTCGCCCAGCACCGCGCGCTGCTGCCCGCCCGGGAGGGCGGAGCCGTCGAGGTGTACACCTGCCCGACGCCCGGCACCGAGCTGGACACCATCGCCGACCTGCTGCGTCGCGCGCACCTGGAGGACGGCGTGCCCTGGGGCGAGATGGCGGTGCTGGTCCGGGCCGGCGCCCGCTCCATCCCGGGCGTCCGCCGGGCGCTGACCTCCGCCGGGGTGCCGCTGGAGATCGACGGTGACGACCTGCCGCTGCGCGAGGAGCCGGCCGTCACCCCGCTGCTGCTGGCCCTGCGGGTCTGCGCCGAGCCCGTCGAGACGCTCACCGTGGAGCTCGCCCACGCCCTGCTCACCGGCCCGCTCGGTGGGCTGGACGGCTCCGACCTGCGGCGCCTCGGCCGGGCGCTGCGCGAGGAGGAGCGCCTCGCGCTGCGCGCGGCGGCCCGGGCGGCCGAGCGCGGTGCCGACGCGCCCGAGGACGGCGCGTGGGACCTCGTCGAGCCCGAGGCCGAGCCGGAGTACGACGCCGAGCCCGAGCGGGAGTACGAGGTCGAGCCCGAGCCTGAGTACGACGCCGAGCCCGAGCGGGAGGGGCTGCCGCGCCCGGCCGTCCCCGCCCAGCGGCGTGAGGGTGCCCGCGGGCCGGTCCCGAGGGCGCCGCGCGCCGCCGGGGAGCTGATCCGCGAGGCGCTGGCCGAGCCGGAGCGGCTGGTCGCGATGGAGCCGCTGTACGCCCGCCGGGCGCGCGACCTGGGCACGCTGCTGCGCAAGGTCCGGGAGCTGCTGGCCGGCGGAGGCAGCGCGGAGGAGGCGCTCTGGGAGCTGTGGGACGGCAGCCGCCGCTGGCGGGAGCGGCTGGAGCGGGCCGCCCTGCGCGGCGGCGCGGGCGGCCGCAACGCCGACCGCGACCTGGACGCGCTGTGCGCCCTGTTCGAGACCGCGGCCCGGGCCGAGGAGCAGGTCGCCGGCCACCGCGGCGCGGCCGAGCTGCTGGCCGAGCTGGAGGCCCAGGACATCGCCGCCGACACCCTGACGGTCCGGGCCGTGCGCCCGGACGCCGTCCGGCTGATGACCGCGCACCGCTCCAAGGGCCTGGAGTGGCGGTTGGTCGTGGTGGCCGGGGTGCAGGAGGGCCTGTGGCCCGACCTGCGCCGCCGTGGCTCGCTGCTGGAGGCGGACCGGATCGGCCGGGACGGCCTGGCCGAGCCGCTCTCCCCGGCCGCGCTGCTCGGCGAGGAGCGCAGGCTGTTCTACGTGGCCGCCACCCGCGCGAAGGAACGGCTGGTCGTCACCGCGGTCAGGGCCCAGTCCGAGGACGGTGACGAGCCGTCCCGCTTCCTGCGCGAGCTCTACCGCGAGGAGCTCGACCCGCGGACCGGACGGGTACGCGCCCGGACCCCGCAGGTCACCGTCGAGGACGTCACCGGCCGCCCGCGCCGGCCGCTGTCGGTGGCGGCGCTGGTCGCCGAGCTGCGGGCGGTCACCGTCGACCCGGCGGCGGCGCCGGGGCTGCGGCAGGCCGCCGCCGAGCGGCTCGCGCTGCTGGCGGCCGCCGCCGACGAGGACGGCGTGCCGCTGGTGCCGGCCGCGCACCCGGACCGCTGGTGGGGGCTGCTCGACCAGAGCGCCGCCCCCGAGCCGCTGCGCGAGCCGGGGGTGCCGGTGCGGCTGTCCGGCAGCGGGCTGGAACAGCTGGAGAGCTGCGCCCTGCAGTGGTTCCTGGACAAGGACGTGAAGGCGGCCACCGCCACCACCGCCGCCCAGGGCTTCGGGAACGTGGTGCACGCGCTGGCCGACGAGGTCGGCTCCGGCCGTACCCCGGCGGACCTCGCGGTCCTGATGGAGCGGCTGGACACGGTCTGGGACGCGCTGGCGTTCGACGCGCCGTGGAAGTCCCAGCAGGAGAAGACCGAGGCCCGCTCGGCCCTGGAGCGCTTCCTGCACTGGCACGTCCTGGAGCGGGACCGCACCACGGTGGCCACCGAGCACGGCTTCGACCTGACCCTGACCGTCGGCGGGGTCGCCGTCCGGATCCGCGGTTCGATGGACCGGGTCGAGCAGGACGCGGTGGGCCGCGCGTACGTGGTCGACTTCAAGACCGGCAAGCGGATCCCCACCGACAAGTCGTTGCCCGAGCACAAGCAGCTGGCCGTCTACCAGCTGGCCGTCCGCAACGGCGCGCTCGACGGGCTGCCCGGCTTCCCCGAGGGGGCCGCGGCCGGCGGCGCGGAGCTGGTCCACCTGCGGGAGCCCGCCAAGCGGGACGCCGAGGGGCCGAAGGTCCAGCACCAGGGCCCGCCGGACGGCGAGCCGTGGATCGAGAACCTGCTGGCCGACGCGGCCGGCCGGGTGCTGGCCGAGCGCTTCGTGCCGACCGCGGGCGAGAACTGCGCCCGGTGCTCCTTCCGCGCCAGCTGCTCCGCCCAGCGGGACGGCCGCCAGCTGGTCGAGTGACCCGCGCTGTCGGTGGTTGCGGCTAGCGTTGTCGGCGTGCAAGCCGTGCTCACCCACCCCGACCAGCTGAAGGAACTGCTCGGCATCCCCTTCAACCGGGAGCAGATGCTGGCCATCGGCGCCCCGCTGGAGCCTGCCGTGATCGTCGCGGGCGCCGGCTCCGGGAAGACCACGGTGATGGCCGCCCGGGTGGTCTGGCTGGTCGGCTCGGGCGCGGTCCGGCCGGAGCAGGTCCTCGGCCTCACCTTCACCAACAAGGCCGCCGGCGAGCTCGCCGAGCGGGTCCGCAAGGCCCTGCTGCGGGCGCAGGTGCTGGAACCGGCGGAGGACGCCCTCGGCGAGCCGGAGATCTCCACGTACCACGCCTTCGCGGGCCGGCTGCTCAAGGAGCACGGTCTGCGCCTGGGCATGGAGCCGGACGTCCGGCTGCTCGCCGACGCCACCCGCTTCCAGCTCGCCGCCAAGGTCCTGCGCTCGGCCCGCGGCCCGTTCCCCGGGCTGACCGGCACGTTCTCCGCGCTGGTCGCGGACCTCGTCGCGCTCGACGGCGAGCTGGCCGAGCACCTGGTCGAGCCGGCGGCGCTGCGCGCGTACGACGAGGAGCTGCTGGACGCCCTCGCCGGGGTGCGGCTGAGCAACGACGACCTGCGGGCCGTCCCGGCCGCCGCCCGGGCCCGGCAGGAGCTGCTGCACCTGGTCGAGGACTACCGCCGGCGCAAGCGCTCGGCCGGCCTGATGGACTTCGGCGACCAGATCGCGGCCTCCGCCCGGCTCGCCCAGCAGCGACCCGAGGTGGGCCGGCTGCTGCGGGAGCAGTTCCGGGTGGTCCTGCTGGACGAGTACCAGGACACCTCGGTCGCCCAGCGGCTGATGCTGGCCGGGCTGTTCGGCCGCGGCGAGGAGTCGGGCCACCCGGTGACCGCCGTCGGCGACCCGTGCCAGGCGATCTACGGCTGGCGTGGCGCCTCCGTCGCCAACCTGGACGACTTCCCGGCGCACTTCCCCCGCCGCGACGGCACCCCCGCCACCCGGTACGCGCTCAGCGAGAACCGCCGCAGCGGCGGGCGGCTGCTCGACTTCGCCAACCGGCTCGCCGCGCCGCTGCGCGCCATGCACGAGGGGGTCGAGGCGCTGCGCCCGGCGCCCGGCGTGGAGCAGGACGGCTTCGTGCGCTGCGCGCTGCTGCCCACCCACGCGGAGGAGGTCGACTGGCTGGCCGACTCGGTCGCCCACCTGGTCAGGACGGGCACCGCGCCCGGCCGGATCGCCGTGCTGTGCCGCGGCGGCGCGGCCTTCCCGGACATCCACGCCGCGCTGGTCGCCCGCGAGGTGCCGGTCGAGGTGGTGGGCCTGGGCGGGCTGCTGCAACTGCCCGAGGTCGCCGACCTGGTGGCGGTCTGCGAGGTGCTCCAGGACCCGACGGCCAACGCCTCGCTGGTCCGGCTGCTGATCGGGCCGCGCTGGCGGATCGGCCCGCGCGACCTCGCCCTGCTCGGCCGCCGGGCCGCCGACCTGGTCCGCACCGAGCGGCTGCCCGGCGGCGACCCGTTGACCGCCGCCGTGGCCGAGACCGACCCGACCGAGGTGATCTCGCTCGCGGACGCGCTGGAGACCTTCCTGGAGGCCCAGCCCCCGGACGAGCTGCCGTTCTCCGCGGAGGCGAAGATCCGCTTCGCCCGGCTCGCCCGCGAGCTGCGCGAGCTGCGCCGCTCGCTGGCGGAACCGCTGATGGACGTGTTGCACCGGGTGCTGGGCGCCACCGGCCTGGAGGTGGAGCTGGCCGCCTCCCCGCTGGCGCTGGCGGCCCGCCGCCGGGAGACCCTGCACAGTTTCCTGGACATCGCGGCCGGCTTCGCCGACCTGGACGGCGACCCCGGGCTGTCCGCGTTCCTGGCCTTCCTGCGGGCCGCCCAGGAGTACGAGCGCGGGCTGGACAACAGCCTGCCGGGCGGCGAGGACACCGTGAAGGTGCTCACCGCGCACAAGTCCAAGGGCCTGGAGTGGGACGTGGTCGCCGTCCCCGGCCTGGTGAAGGACGCCTTCCCCAGCGGCAAGGGCCGCGAGCGGTGGACGAGCACCAAGAAGGTCCTGCCGCACGCCCTGCGCGGGGACGCGGCCACCCTCCCGGTGGTCACCGGCTGGACGGCCAAGGAGCTCGGCCTGTTCAAGAAGGAGATGGCCGCGCACTCCGCCACCGAGGAACTGCGGCTCGGCTACGTGGCCTTCACCCGGCCGCGCTCCCTGCTGCTGGCCAGCGGCCACTGGTGGGGGCCGAGCCAGAAGCGCCGCCGCGGGCCGTCCGACTTCCTGCGGCAGCTGCGGGAGTTCTGCGAGCGGCCGGGCTGCGGCGAGGTCGAGCGGTGGGCCGAGGAGCCGCTGCCGGACGCGGAGAACCCGGTGCTCACGGTCTCGGTGGAGACGCCGTGGCCGCTCCCGCTGGACCGCGGCGCGCAGGACGCCCGCCGCCGGGTCGCCGCGGTGGTGCAGGCCCGGCTGGCCGGCCGGCCCGGCCCCGAGCCGGCCGGGCTGACCCCCGAGGGCCGGCGCACGGTGGCCTCCTGGGACCGCGACCTGACCTCCCTGCTGGGCGAGTTGGAGAAGTCCCGGCGCACCGTCCGCGAGGTGCCGCTGCCGGGCTCGCTGTCCGCGTCCCAGCTGATGCGGCTGGCGGCCGACCCGGACGGCTTCGCCCGGGAGCTGGCCCGGCCGATGCCGCGCCCGCCGCAGCCCGCCGCCCGTCGCGGCACCCGGTTCCACGCCTGGGTGCAGTCCCGGATCGAGCCGCTGATGCTGATCGAGCCCGGCGCGCTGCCCGGGATGGACGAGGACGGCATCGAGGACGAACGCGACCTGGCCCGGCTCAAGGAGGCCTTCCTGCGCAGCCCGTACGCCGCGCGCCGGCCGCTGCGGGTCGAGGCGCCCTTCCAGCTGATGCTCGCGGGGCGCGTGGTGCGCGGCCGGATCGATGCGGTCTACCGGGAGAGTGACGGTGGCCCGGGCTCGCCCGAGTCGTCACGCTACGAGGTCGTGGACTGGAAGACGCACCGGGAGGAGACGGCCGACCCGCTGCAACTGGCCATCTACCGGGTGGCCTGGGCCGAGCAGGTGGGTGTTCCGGTGGAGCAGGTCACGGCTTCCTTCCTGTACGTCCGCAGCGGGCGGGTCGAAAGACCGTCAGGACTTCCCGACCGAAAAGAGTTGACCCGGCTTCTGATCGGGAATAGTGAAGAATGAGTCACTCAGAGCATCCAAGTCGTCACGGGATCGCGTGAAACCCGTGCGCTGTGCACGTTTCGCGCCTATTGTGGGGTCGGTAACCGGTCACGTCCGTGTGCCGACCCACCGGCAGGGACGCAGTCCCTGACTTTCCGTCATCACTGCAGGTGTCCCCCGGCACCGGCCACCTTCGCTGGAGAGACCGACGTTGAGCGCGACCGGATGGATCAGAGAACGGATCGCCGGGCCGGCCCCCGGGCCGCACCCGGGTACGACGACGGGCACCTGGCCCAGACTCTCCCACGCCCTGCCGCTCGTCGGCATGCTGCTGGTCGCCTCGCTGGACTGGTTCAGCAACAACCGGGTGACCCTGGAGCCCGCCCTCACCGCCGTGCCCGCCCTCGCCGCGGTGGTCAGCCGGCGCACCTGGTACCCGCTGTTCATCGGCGCGGTGGCCGAGGCCGTGGCCGTGCTGATGGCCGCCTACAACCAGGTGCTCGGCGAGTCCGTGCACACCGCCACGGTGCTGGCGATCGCCCTGGTGGCCGGGATCGGCTGGGTCAGCGCCACGCTGCGGCTGCGGCAGGAACGCGCGCTGGCCGAGGCCCAGCTGGTCGCCGAGATCGCCAGACGGGTGCTGCTGCGCCCCGTCCCGGACCGGGTCGGCAGCGTCCGGGCCGCCGTGCACTACGCGGCGGCCGCGGCGCACGCCTCGATCGGCGGCGACCTCTACGAGGTGGTGAACACCCGGCACGGCGTCCGGGCGGTGGTCGGCGACGTCCGCGGCAAGGGGCTGAACGCGGTCGAGACGGCCGCGGCCGTGCTCGGCGCCTTCCGCGAGGCGGCCCACCAGGAGCCCGCGCTGGAACGGGTGGCCGGCTGGCTGGCCGTCAGCCTGGACCGCGCGCTGCACGAGAACGACCACCCCGGCGTGGAGGAGGAGTTCGTCACCCTGGTGCTGATCGGCGTCGGCCCGGACGGCAGCGCGGAGATCGTCAACTGCGGCCACCCCGGCCCGATGCTGATCCGCACCGACGGGGAGCTCGAACTGCTGGAACCGGCCGAGCCGGTGCCGCCGCTCGGCGTGCTCGACCCGGCCGACGTCCGGCCGCCGGTGCAGCGGGTGGCGTTCCGGCCCGGCGACCGGGTCCTGCTCTACACCGACGGCGTGATCGAGGCACGCGACGGGGGCGGCGCCTTCTACCCGCTCGGCGAGCGGCTGCCGCGGCTGGCCGTCGGCGGCCCGGTCGAGGTACTGCGCCGGCTGCACGAGGACGTGGTGCGGCACGTCGGCCACAAGCTCGGCGACGACGCGGCGATGCTGCTGCTCCAGTACGAGCCCACCGGGTGCCGGCTCCCGCACCAGGGCGGGCAGCAGGCCGCGGGCGCGGTCACCCCCTGAGGGGGCGGCCGGCCCGGCCGGTCACAGCGTGACGTCCACCACCAGCGGGCGGTGGTCGGAGACGGCGGTGCGCGGGGTGGCCGCCGGGCCCACCGCGCGGCGGGGCACGCCGACCGCCAGCACGTGGTCGAACTGCACGGCCGGCCGGTGCGAGGGGTAGGTCGGGGTGCGGGCCAGGTCGTACCAGCCCTGCAGGCGGGGGCGCGGCTCCCGCACCCTGCGCCGCCGCGGCCCCGGCTGGGCGGCGCGGGCCCGGCGGGCGGCCCGGATCTCCCGGATCCGCTCCTGCGAGGTGGTCCGCTCCAGCGCGCTGGCGCTGCCCAGCACGGTGCGCGGCACCGCGCCGATCAGGTTGAAGTCGCCGAGCACCAGGTAGGGCTTGGGGAGGTCGGAGATCCACCGGCGGATCCCGGCGAGCTGGGCGACGTTCCACCCCGGCACGAAGGACAGGTGGGTGGCGACCACGGTGAACGGGCCGTGCGCCCCCTCCAGGACCGCCGCCAGCGCGGCCCTCGGCTCGTCCGGCACGGGGGTCAGTCCACGCCGGCCGGCCACCCGCAGCGGCAGCCCGAACGGCGCGGGGGCGAACCGGCGGGCCCGCCAGTGGTGCACCGGCAGCCGGGTGAGCAGGGCGGTGCCGTACGCGGGCAGGTCGGTGGCGGCGTCGACCTCCGCCGGGCCGTAGACCTGGAGGCCGCTCATGGCCGGGTCGGGCAGCCAGCCGGCCACCGGCGCCGGGCGGCCGTGCACGGCGGCCGCGAACCGCCAGTCCGAGGCGCCCATCGCCTTGGCCGCGACGGCGCTCTGGTCGACCAGGCCGGACCGCTCCTGGTGGCGGTCGACCTCCTGGAGGGCCAGCACGTCCGCGTCCAGCGCGGCGACGGCCTCGCCGAGCGGTCCGCCCGGGTCGGCGGTGTCCACCGGGAACGGCAGCGGACTGCCGTCGGCGGCCAGGGGCTGACCGTGCAACAGGTTGAAGGTGGCGATGCGCAGCTGGCTCACACCGTACGACGGTACCGGGTGTCGGGCTTGAGCAGTTTGCACATACCGGGTATACATACGTGGTATGTCCATCCGCCACGGTCTTCTCGCCCTGCTCGACCAGGGCCCGCGCTACGGCTACCAGCTCCGTACCGAGTTCGAGGCACGCACCGGTGCCACCTGGCCGCTCAACGTCGGTCAGGTCTACACCACGCTCGGCCGCCTGGAACGGGACGGCCTGGTCGTCCCGGCCGGCGAGGACGAGGAAGGACACCTCTTCTACGCCGTCACCGAGGAAGGACGCGCGGAACTGCGCCGCTGGTTCGACAGTCCGGTGCCGCGGACCAATCCGCCCCGGGACGAACTGGCCATCAAGCTCGCGATGGCGGTGACCGTGCCGGGCGTCGACGTCCCGGCCGTGGTCCAGGGTCAGCGCGGGCACAGCATGAAGGCCCTCCAGGACTACACCCGACTCAAGGGGCAGGCGCTGGCCGCCGACACCGGACGCCACTCCGACCTGGCCTGGCTGCTGGTGCTGGAACAGCTGATCTTCCAGACCGAGGCCGAGATCCGCTGGCTGGACCACTGCGAGACCCGGCTGGTCCAGCGGATGGAGGAGGAGCGGGAACGGGCGCAGGCGGTCGAGGCCGCGCCCGCGCCGACCGGGCGCCGCCGCTCCCGGATCTGACCGCCCCGCCGCGTCCCCGGCCCCGCCGGCCCCGTCCGGCCGACAGCACCCACGAACCGACCCACCACCAAGCGCAGGGGGAACCCGCCCATGACTCACACCGAAGCGCCGGTGCTGCACCTCGAACAGGTGAGCCGCGTCCACGGCCACGGCGCCGCCCAGGTGCACGCCCTGAGGAAGGTGGACCTGCGGGTGCACCCGGGCGAGCTGGTCGCCGTGATGGGCCCCTCCGGCTCGGGCAAGTCCACCCTGCTGACCCTGGCCGGCGGCCTCGACTCGCCGACCGGCGGGCGGGTGCTGGTCGAGGGCGTCGCCCTGGGCGAGCTGACCCGCAAGCAGCAGGCCGAGGTCCGCCGGCGCTCGGTCGGGTACGTCTTCCAGGACTACAACCTGATACCGGCCCTGACCGCCGCCGAGAACATCGCCCTGCCCCGCGAGCTGGACGGGGTGTCCGCCCGCGCCGCCCGGCGCGAGGCCGTGGCCGCCCTGGAGGAGCTCGGCATCGACGAGCTCGCCGACCGCTTCCCCGACGACATGTCCGGCGGCCAGCAGCAGCGGGTGGCGATCGCGCGGGCCCTGATCGGCGACCGCCGGCTGGTGCTCGCTGACGAGCCGACCGGCGCGCTCGACTCCACCACCGGCGAGACCGTGCTCTCCGTGCTCCGGGCCCGCTGCGACGCCGGCGCCGCCGGCATGATGGTCACCCACGAGGCCCGGCACGCCGCCTGGGCGGACCGGGTGGTCTTCCTGCGGGACGGCCGGCTGGTCGACGAGACTGCCCGGCAGGACGCCGCGAGCCTGCTGCTCACCGCGGCCACCAACAGCGTCAAGGGCGGCGGGGAGCGGTGAGGCTCACCGCCTGGCGGGCCACCCTGCGGATCGCCCGCCGCGACGCCCTGCGGGCCAGGGGTCGCAGCGCCCTGGTCCTCGCCATGATCGCGCTCCCGGTGCTCGGCGTCGCCGGCGCCGACGTGGTCTTCCGCAGCTCCCAGCTCGGCCCGTCCGAGGTCGCCGACCGGCTGATGGGCCGCGCCGACGCGATGCTGTACGCGGACCAGCTCGGCAGCACGGTGCTCCAGGAGCCCAACGCCGCGCAGGGCCGCACCAGCGTGGGCCCCGAGAAGGGCCAGCAGCCGACCCCCGAACAGCTCCGCAGCCAGGCCACCACCGACCCGGCCGCGCTCGCCGGGGAACTGCTCCCGGCCGGGACGGTGCTGGTCCCGGTCGCCGACGGCACCGGGGCCTCGGCCACCAGCCGCGACGGCCGGCTCCGGGCCGGTACCTCCGAGGCCGACCTCACGGACCCGGTCTGGCGGGGGAGGGTCAACCTCACCGCGGGCCGGCCGCCCGCCGCACCCCAGGAACTGGCCGCCACCGGCGCCTTCCTGGAGCGGGCCAAGCTCAAGGTCGGCGACACCACCACGCTGCGCGGTCTGGAGGGCAGGCCGTTCACCATCACCGCCGCCGTCGAGTACCCGGACTCGCTCGGGACGGCCGAGCTGATCGGCCGACCGGGCGCGCTGATCGAGCCGCTCCGTGGCGCCCAGCCCAGACCGGACGAGCGCGCGGGCACCGGGCACTGGCTGGTCCGGCTCCCGCCCGGGGCCCGGCTGGACTGGTCCAAGGTGCTGGAACTCAACAGGTACGGCCTGGCGGCGACCTCGCGCACCGTCCTGATGCACCCGCCGGCCCGCTCCGAGGTGCCGTACTACGTCCAGCAGGACCGCAACGGCGGCGGCATCGACCCGGCCGGGCTGGTCATCCTGGGCACCGTGGTCGGCATGGCACTGCTGGAGATCGTGCTGCTGGCCGGACCCGCCTTCGCGGTCGGAGCCCGGCGTTCGCGCCGTCAGCTCGGCCTGCTCGCGGCCGGCGGCGGCGACCGGGCGCACGTGCGGGCGGTGGTGCTCGGCGGCGGTGCGGTGCTGGGGCTGGCCGGCGCGGTCGTCGGCGTGGTGCTCGCGGTCGTCCTGGTGGTCACCACCCGGTCCTGGCTGGAGGTGCAGGGCGGGACCCGCTTCGGCCATCTCGGCATCCAGCCGCTCGACCTGCTCGCCATCGCGACGGTCGGCCTGGTCACCGGCCTGCTCGCGGCCGTGGTGCCCGCCGTCCAGGCGTCCCGGCAGGACGTGGTGGAGGCGCTCACCGGACGCGGCTCGATCAGGTCCGCCAGCCGCAGGCTGGCCGTGCTCGGCCTGGTGATGGTGGCCGGCGGCGCGGCGCTCGCCCTGCTGGGCGTCGGCACCGGTGTCGGCGGCCTCTCCACCTCGGTGCTCGGCGGCTCGATGATCGCGGAGCTCGGCATGGTGGCGCTCACCCCGACACTGGTCGGCCTGTTCGGCCGGCTGGGCCGGCAGTTGCCGCTCGCTCCCCGGCTGGCGCTGCGCGACGCCGTCCGCCACCGCAGCCGGACCGCCCCCGCGGTCGCCGCCGTGATGGCGGCCGTGGCGGGCTCGGTCGCGGTCGGGATCTACACCGCCAGCACCGAGCAGGAGGGACGCCAGGAGTACCGGGCGGTCGCGCCGGCCGGCGCGGTCGCGGTCACCATCGGCTACGGCCCGGACGCCGACCCGGCGCAGCTGCCCGCCCTGCGCGCCGCGGTGGAGGAGTCGATGCCCGACCTCGGCCCGCGCGCGGACGTCCTCACCACCAGCTACCAGGGCGACTGCCGGTCCGGCGGCGACTGCGGCAGCGTCTCGCTCTCCGTCCCCAAGGAGCGCCGCTGCCCGATGACGGACCCGGACCGGGAGACGCCGGTCCCGTTCGGCGCCCCGGAGTACGAGCGGGTGATGGCCGAGGACCCGCGCTGTTCCCGGCGCGACTTCCCGATGGGCGGCGCCGACTTCGGACAGGTGCCGGTCGGTGACGCCACCGTGCTGCACAACCTGTTCGGGGTGGACGACCCGGCGGCGGCCCAGGCGCTCGCCCAGGGCAAGGCCGTGGTCTTCGATCCGCTCTTCGTCCAGGACGGCCGGATCACCCTGGACCTGACGGAACGCTCGGCGGACTCCCGGTCGAGCGGCCCGATCCGGGTGCCGGGAGGGGACCGTCCGACCGTCCACCAGGTCTCCGTGGACGCGGTGCTGGTCAGCGCCGGCACGCCCGGCATGGGCGCGGTGATCGGTCCGGAGACCGCCCGCCGCCTCGGCCTGGAGACGACCGCGACCGGTTCGGTCTGGCTGCCCGAGGCCGCCCCCAGCGACGGTGCCGAGCAGAAGGCGATGGCCGCCGTCGCCAGGATCAGCGACTCGGTCGACGTGCGGGTCGAGCGCGGCTACCGGTCGAGCCGGACCCTGGTCTCCCTCGGCCTGACCGGCTTCGCCGCGCTGGTCGCGCTGGGCGCGGCCGGGATCGCCACCGGCCTCGCGGCGGCCGACTCCCAGCGCGACCTGGCCACCCTCTCGGCGGTCGGCGCCACCGGGGGCATCCGGCGCCGGCTGGCGGGGTTCCAGTGCGGGGTGATCGCGGCGATGGGCGCGGTGCTCGGCACGCTGGCCGGCATCGTCCCGGCCGTGGCGCTGCGCAAGATCGAGGCGCTCCCGGCGGGCGGCGCGATGTCGGGCGGCCCGGTGAAGGAGGCGGTGATCGCCTTCCCCTGGCCGAACATCGCGATCACCCTGATCGGGCTGCCGCTGCTGGCGACCCTGCTGGCGATGGCGCTCACCCGGTCCCGGCTGGCGATGGTCCGCCGCGAGGCCTGAGCCCCGGACCGCTGCATGGAGCACGGCCTCCGGCCGCCGGCCCCGGACCCCCGTCGAGTGACGGAGGTTACGGGGCCGGTGGCCGGAGGCCGTGGGCGTCGGCCCACCCCGGCGAACTAAAGTCGTCCGTATGACGAAAACCCCGGACAGCGCCGTCCGCTCCTACATCGACCAGCACGAGGCCGGCTTCCTGAAGGACCTGGCCGACTGGCTCCGCATCCCCTCCGTCTCCGCCGACCCCGGCCTGGCCGGCGAGGTCCGCCGGTCCGCGGAGTGGCTGGCGGCGAAGCTGGGCGAGACCGGGTTCCCGGTCGCCGAGGTGTGGGAGAGCGACGGCCTCCCGGCCGTGTTCGCCGAGTGGCCGTCCGACGACCCGGACGCCCCCACCGTGCTGGTGTACGGGCACCACGACGTGCAGCCGGCCGCCAAGGAGGACGGCTGGGCGACCGAGCCCTTCGAGCCGACCGTGATCGGCCGTCAGCTCTTCGCCCGCGGCGCCGCCGACGACAAGGGCCAGGTGTTCTTCCACACCCTGGGCCTGCGCGCGCACCTGGCCACCACCGGCCGGACGGCCCCGGCGGTCAACCTCAAGCTGCTGGTGGAGGGCGAGGAGGAGTCCGGCTCGCCGAACTTCGTCGCGCTGGTCCGCCGCGAGGCCGAGCGGCTGGCCGCCGACGTGGTGGTCATCTCGGACACCGGGATGTGGGCCGAGGACACCCCGACCGTCTGCACCGGCATGCGCGGCCTGGCGGACTGCCAGATCGACCTGGCCGGCCCCGACACCGACATCCACTCCGGCTCCTTCGGCGGCGCGGTGCCCAACCCGGCCGCGATCGCGGCCGAGCTGGCGGCGGCCCTGCACGACGCCGACCGGAAGGTGGCGATCCCCGGCTTCTACGACGGCGTGGTCGAGCTGACGGACGAGGAGCGCGCGCTCTTCGCCGAGCTGCCGTTCGACGAGGCGCAGTGGCTGCGGGTGGCCAAGTCGTACGGCACCCGGGGCGAGAAGGGCTACTCCACCCTGGAGCGGGTCTGGGCCCGGCCGACCGCCGAGGTCAACGGCATCTGGGGCGGCTACACCGGCCCCGGCGGCAAGACCATCGTCCCGGCCGACGCGCACCTCAAGCTGTCCTTCCGGCTGGTGGCCGGTCAGGAGGTGGAGAAGGTCCGCGAGGCCGTCCGCGCCTGGGTCGCCGAGCGGGTGCCGGAGGGCATCCGCCACGAGATCGTCTTCCCGGGCGCCACCCGCCCGTGCCTGACCCCGCTGGACCACCCGGCGCTGCAGTCCACCGTCCGGGCGATGGGCCGGGCCTTCGAACAGAAGATCCTCTTCACCCGTGAGGGCGGTTCCGGGCCGGCCGCGGACCTCCAGGACGTGCTCGGTGCACCGGTGCTGTTCCTGGGCATCTCGGTGCCCTCGGACGGCTGGCACTCCGTCAACGAGAAGGTCGAGCTCGACCTGCTGCGCAAGGGTGTGGAGGCCGCCGCGTACCTGTGGGGCGACCTCGCCGAGAACTGGCCGCGCGGGTGAGCGCCCGGGCGTCCCGCGGCACCCGGATGTTCCTGAGACCGATGATCACCGACCCTGACGATCCGAACGGGATGGACCGAGTTGAGCAGCGTGCCTGACAGCAAGCACCTGGCCCTGGCACGCGCCGGGGTGGACCGGGCCGCACAGCACCGCTTCGACGAGCCCTGGCTGGCCGCCGCCTGGAGCCACCCCAGCACCAAGGTGCTGCCGATCTCCGGCGGTGAGGCCTTCGTGGTCGACACCGAGGACGGCAGCGAGCTGGTCCTGCTGCCCTCCTTCGAGGCGCCGCAGACGGGCGACCGCTACTTCCTCGGAACCGACGAGGACGGCGTCTCCTACTTCGGACTGGCCTGCGAGAGCCTGCCGGGCCGACTCGACGGCGACGCCCGTCCGGCCGGGCTGCGCGAGGTCGGGGCCACCCTCTCGGACCGTGACGCCGGCCTGCTGGTGCACGCGGTGGCGCTGGAGCACTGGCACCGCCTGCACAGCTTCTGCTCCCGCTGCGGCCACCCGACCGAGAAGGCCGGGGCCGGGCACGTCCGCCGCTGCACCTCCTGCGCGGCGGAGCACTACCCCCGTACCGACCCGGCCGTGATCATGCTGATCACCGACGGCGAGGACCGTTGCCTGCTGGGCCGTCAGGCGATCTGGCCGGAGGGCCGCTGGTCCACCCTGGCTGGCTTCGTCGAGCCGGGCGAGTCGCTGGAGCAGGCGGTGGCCCGGGAGGTGCTGGAGGAGGCGGGCGTCCGGGTCGGCGAGGTCCGGTACGTGGCCAGCCAGCCGTGGCCGTTCCCGTCCAGCCTGATGCTCGGGTACATGGGCACCGCCGAGCCGGGCGGGACCACGATCACGGTGGACGGCGAGGAACTGGCGGAGGCCCGCTGGTTCTCCCGCGAGGAGCTGCGGGCGGGGATGGCGGCGGGCGAGATCCTGCCGCCGTCCGGGATCTCGATCGCCCGGCACCTGGTCGAGCTCTGGTTCGGCGAGCCGCTGCCGGCGGCGGCGCGCTGGTAGTGGTTCGCCGCTAGCGTGCCGCTGATGGTTCGCCGGTAGCGTGCCGCCGGTGCCTCGCCGGTGGCGGCGGGCATTCGGGGCCGCTTCGAAAACATTTCGGAAGCATGGTCGTACAAAGGGGCGCACGGGTTTATCCGTGCGCCCCTTCTGTCGGTGCTCGCAATCGTTTTCCGGTCGGCGCCGAGACCGGGTGTACTCGAACAGTCCTTCCCGGTACGCGCGGACGGCATCGGGTGTGCGGAGCGGCGTGGACCGCGCGCCGGGCGGTCGCCGAGCGGCCGTGGGCCCGTGCGCGGCAGGGTCGGGAGCCCCCGCGGCCTGCTGCGGGAGGCGCCGCCCCGTCGGCCCGGGCGTCCGGGGCGCGGCGAATTCGACGGTAATCGGCCGGGCGGCGGGCGGCCCGGAATCGGCGGGCCTGGCCGGTATTGGCGGGTTTCGCTGAAACGGCGCAAGCCGAATGGCTAGATTCTCTCGGGTGACAATCCCTCGCGGCGGCGTGCCGTCCCCCAAGTACCAGCGCCTCGCGGCCGACCTGCGCCGCCGGATCGAGGCGGGTGAGTGGCAGGGCGGCGCCCAGCTCCCGGTCGAGAGCGAGCTGGAGCACCACTACGGCGTGGCCCGCAACACCGTCCGGCTCGCGGTCGACCTGCTGGTCAACGAGGGCCGGCTGGTGCGGCTCCAGGGCAAGGGCACCTATCTGAAGCAGCAGCCGCTGCTGGACCACCGGGCCTACGCGCCCGCCCGCGTCCCCGGCCAGCGGGACTCGCTGGCCGCGCCCTCGGAGGTCTACACGACGGAGGCCCGGGCGGCCGGGCGCCGGCTCACGGTGGACTTCGAGATGCTCGTCGTGCGGGCCCGGGCGGACATCGCCGCCTGGCTGGGCCTGACACCCGGCGAGGCCGTGGTGGTGCGCCGCCAGCTGCGGATGACGGACCGCGAGCCGTACTCGATCGAGGAGAGCCACTACCGTGCCGGGCTGGCCGCCGGCACCTCGCTGATGGAGCCCGAACCGGTGCCCGGCGGGGACGAGACGGCGCTCGCCGCGATCGGCCGGACCGAGACCGGCGGGGTCGACCACCTGGTCTCCCGGATGCCGGGGCCGGCCGAGGCGGCCTGGTTCGAGATCGGCCCGGGGGTGCCGCTGCTGGTGCAGACCCGGGTCAGCTCGGACCGGCGCGGCCCGGTCCGGGTGATCGAGACCCGCTACGCGGCCGACCGCTGCCGGCTGGTCTACGGCCTCGGCGAGCCGGTCGGGCGGCCGTACGACTTCCGCTGACGGCCGTGGGGCCCGCGGGTCGCCGACGGGTCGCCGGCCGCCCGCCGACGCGTCGTGCGCGGGCCCGTCGACGCCGCGGCCCCGCACCCGCCGCCGGGGCGGACGGGGTGCGGGGCCGCGGGGGTGCCGCAGGCGGGCTCAGCCGGCCAGCGCCGCCTGGACCTGGCGCAGGCTCGGGTTGGTCATGACCACCTGGTCGCCGCCGGCGGCCGGGACCACCAGCACGGTCGGGACGACCTGGTTGCCGCCGTTCACCGACTCCACGAAGGTCGCCGAGTCCGGGTCCTCCTCGATGTTGATCACCGTGTAGCCGATGCCCTCGCGGTCCAGCTGGCTCTTGAGGCGGTTGCAGTAGCCGCACCAGGTCGTGCTGTACATCGTGACGCTGCCGGACATGGCTGGAGCTCCTTGGGGTCGGTGGCGTGCGGTCGCCGGAGTCAACACCGGGTGCGGCCCGGCCATTCCGTCGCCGTCGCGGGGTGTGACCCGGGCCACACGCAGAGGCGCGGGGTGATAGTCCGACCATTGTGGTCGGACTGTGGACAACTCCGCGCAGACTGTCGGCACACCCTGTCAGGATGTCCGGACCGGTCGGCCGGGTCCGCCGGGCTGAGAGGATGGACCGTATGCAGGAAGAGCTCTCGGGTGCACTGGGCCGGTACGACTCGTACGAATCCGGCGGTGAGGCGCCGGTCGGCGCCGACGCCGTGCTGGCCGGCCTCGACCCCGAGCAGCGGGCCGTCGCCACCGCCCTGCACGGGCCCGTGTGCGTCCTCGCGGGGGCCGGCACCGGCAAGACCAGGGCGATCACCCACCGGATCGCCTACGGCGTGCGCAGCGGCGTCTACCAGCCCCAGCAGGTCCTCGCCGTGACCTTCACCGCCCGCGCCGCCGGCGAGATGCGCGGCCGGCTCCGGCAGCTCGGCGCCGAGGGCGTCCAGGCCCGGACGTTCCACTCCGCCGCGCTGCGCCAGCTCCAGTACTTCTGGCCGCGCGCCGTCGGTGGCGAGGTGCCCCGGTTGCTGGAGCGCAAGGTCCAGCTGGTCGCCGAGGCGGCCGGCCGCAGCGGCCTGCGGGTGCAGCGCACCGAGCTGCGCGACCTCACCGCCGAGATCGAGTGGGCCAAGGTCACGCAGATCGTGCCGGACGACTACCCCGCCGCCGTGCTCAAGACCGGCCGGGACGCCCCGCGCGACCCCGCCGAGATCGCCCGGGTCTACGCCACCTACGAGCAGACCAAACGCGACCGCGGCGTGATCGACTTCGAGGACGTGCTGCTGCTGACCGCCGCGATCCTGGAGGACCGGCCGGAGATCGGCGCCCAGGTCCGGGCCCAGTACCGGCACTTCACGGTCGACGAGTACCAGGACGTCTCGCCGCTCCAGCAGCGGCTGCTCGACCAGTGGACGGGCGGCGGCGCCAGCCTCTGCGTGGTCGGCGACGCCAGCCAGACCATCTACTCGTTCACCGGGGCCACCCCGGACTTCCTGCTGAACTTCCGCCACCGCCACCCCGAGGCCACGGTGGTCAAGCTGGTCCGCGACTACCGCTCCACCCCCCAGGTGGTCCACCTGGCCAACGGCCTGCTCTCGCAGGCGCGCGGCCAGGCCGCCCAGCACCGGCTGGAGCTGGTCTCCCAGCGCGAGGCCGGGCCCGAACCGGTCTACGTCGAGTACGCGGACGAGCCGACCGAGGCCGAGACCACCGCCCAGCGGATCAGGGAGCTGCTGGCCCAGGGCGTGCGGGCCAGCGAGATCGCGGTGCTGTTCCGCACCAACGGCCAGTCCGAGGTCTACGAGCAGGCCCTCGCCGACCTGGGCATCTCCTACCAGCTCAAGGGTGCCGAGCGGTTCTTCGAGCGCCCGGAGGTGCGGGAGGCCGGCGTGCTGCTCAAGGGCGCCGCCCGGGCCGGCGAGGACCCGCTCACCGCGGACGCGCCCGACCTCGCCGCGCAGGTCCGCGCCGTGCTCGCCACCAGGGGCTTCGGCGCCAACCCGCCGGCCGGCTCCGGTGCGGTGCGCGAGCGCTGGGAGTCGCTGGCCGCGTTGGTCCGGCTGTCCGAGGAGTTCGAGGCTGGCCGCCGGGCCGCCGGCGAACGGGCCGACCTCGCGGCGTACGTCGCCGAGCTGGACGCCCGGGCCGCCGCCCAGCACGCCCCCGCCGTCGAGGGCGTCACGCTGGCCTCGCTGCACGCCGCCAAGGGCCTGGAGTGGGACGCCGTCTTCCTGGTGGGCCTCACCGAGGGCACCCTGCCGATCATCTACGCCAAGACGGACGAGCAGGTCGAGGAGGAGCGCCGGCTGCTCTACGTCGGCGTCACCCGCGCACGGGCCCACCTCTCGCTCTCCTGGGCGCTGTCGCGCTCCCCCGGGGGGCGCGCCAGCCGCAAGCCCACCCGATTCCTGGACGGGCTGCGCCCGGGGTCGGGCACGGCCGGTCCGCGCTCGCGCGGCGGCCGCGGCGGGGTCGAGGCCGGCGGGGCGGGGGTGGCCGGGCGCCGGGCCCGCGGCCCGGTGAAGTGCCGGGTCTGCGACCGGACGCTGACCGAGGCGGTCGAGCGCAAGCTGCGCCGCTGCGAGAGCTGCCCCTCCTCGATGGACGAGGCGCTGTTCGAGCGGTTGCGCGAGTGGCGGGCCCGGCAGGCCAAGGAGCAGGGCGTGCCGGCGTACGTGGTGTTCACCGACGCGACGCTGATGGCGATCGCCGAGGACGTGCCCGCGGGCGAGCGCGAGCTGGCGGTGATCTCCGGTGTGGGCGCCATGAAGCTGGACAAGTACGGTGCGGCCGTGCTCTCGTTGTGTGCGGGGGAGGATCCGTGGGAGGACTCCGCGGACCAGCCTGCGGGCGAGCCCGTGGAGGAGTTCCCGGCCGAGCCCGCCCAGGAGTCGGACGAGCCGGCCTGAGCCGCCCGCGAGGGCAGTGGCCGGACCAGTCGGAAAACTCGCCGGGAAAATAGTTTGCGCCCCGTGCATGGAGCGCAATAGCCTGCCGGAGCGGTCAAGGGGACGAGATCGCGAGCCGCAGGCAGAGGGGCTTCCTTCTGCGTGTCGGCGGCACCTGCTTGACCTGACCAACATTCGAACACCGGGGCCCGGGGGACTGGGCACCGCGAGACGCCGAGAGGAGGCGAAGACAGTGGAAACCTTCAAGATGATCACCAAAGTGACTGGCCAGACCGTCATCGCCATGCCCTCGGGCGCCGTCTCGTCGTTCGGTGCTCCCGGTGGTTCGACCCGTGCCGCGCAGCTGCGCGACGTGGTCGTGCTCGCCGACAACGGTCTGGGTCTCGACACCACCGGTGTCTGCGTTGCCGCGGGCTCCGCTGTCAGTGGTCTCACTGTCAGTGGCCTGGGCGACACTGCGGTCATCGCCGTCGAGACGGGTCTGTCCCGTGACTGGGCGACGTTTGCCGGCGGCCTCGAGCTGCGCGACGAGCGACCGACCCAGGCACCGAAGGCAGCGGTAGTGGCAGCCAAGCATGGCGACTATCTGCAGGTCATCGGTGCCGGAGACACCAAGAAGCAGGACGAGCAGCAGATTCACCAGGTCAAGGTCGCCGGCAACGGCGCCTCGGCCGTCCGGATGCAGGCCTTCCGCGGGCCTGAACCCTGGAGAGAACGAACCTGAGTAACCCTCAGGTCAAGCCTCCAGGGCCGCGGAATCCTTCACCGGGATCCGCGGCCCTTCTGTTTTGTCCGGTACGAAAGACCACCCAGGCCCCCCGGGGCCTCCGGCCCGGCCCCACCAGTAGGCCGAGTCGGAACCACAGCGAAAAGACGAGGAAGACGCCAACAGTGTCCACGGTCATCACACCGCCACTCCCGTCCGTACCGACTGACAAGACCATCAAGGCCGACCAGGCCGACCCTCCGGAGGTTTCCCTTATGCAGCTCACCGCGATCGACGAGGCCGACGCGCTCGGTGTCCCCGTCCCCTGCCGTTCCTTCGACCCCGAGGTCTTCTTCGCCGAGACGCCGGCGGACGTCGAGTACGCCAAGTCGCTCTGCGGCACCTGCCCGGTCAAGGCGGCCTGTCTGACCGGTGCACTCGAGCGCCGCGAGCCGTGGGGCGTCTGGGGTGGCGAGCTCTTCGTCCAGGGTGTCGTCGTGGCCCGCAAGCGTCCCCGTGGCCGTCCGCGCAAGACCGAGGTCATGGCGTGAACCCCGCCGGTACGACCGCCGCGCGCCGCGCCGCCCGACGGGGAGAGCAGCCCCCGACGGACCGCGCCCTGCGCCTGTCCGTACGCCTCGCCGCCGCCAAGGCGGACGCAGCAGCCACCAGCCACTTTCCGACGACGCACCACAAGCAGGTCCACCACATGACCCCCATCGCCCCCGAAAAGACCGCCCGCGCCGAGCGGGCCGACGAACTTCAGATCCAGAACAGGACTCTCGAAATGCATCTTCTCCAGGAATCCCTGGCCCGAGCCCATATGCAGGAACGCCTCCAGGAGGCGGAGCACCAACGCGTGGCCCTGCAGGCCCACCGGGCGGCGAAGCTCGTCCGGAAGGCCGAGCGGGCCTCGCTGCGCGCCCGTCGGGCGCTCGCCGTCGCGCTGATGTGACGGTGGGCCACCGATAGGCCCAAGAAGGACAGTTGACGGCGATGGCCGCTCCCCCTGCGGAGGGGGGCGGCCATCGCCGTTCGTGCGTGCGGTCGTTGCAGGGCCGGCCGGTCGGCCGGACGGGGGCCTAGAGCCTGTCGGACGGGTGCCGGGTCGGAGCGGCCTCCCCGGCGCCGGCGAAGCCCGGGAGCCAGTCCAGCATCTCGGTGCGGAAGGGGGCGTTGGCGCCCAGCTGGCAGAGCACGCCGATGGTGCTCAGGGTGACCCGGTGGATCAGCAGGTACGAGGGCGGCAGGTTGAGCTGCTTGCCGAGGTTGTACGCGGGCGAGCGGGGATCGGCGATCCGGGTGGCCTGGGCGCGCATCCAGCCGCGGGTGAAGTGGAAGGTCTCGACCGTCGCGGGCTCGATGATCGGCAGCAGGTAGTCGAGCACGGCGTCCGGGTCGAGGTCGATCGAGGGCTTGACGAAGCCCTCCTCGCGGAGCATGTCCAGCACTCCGGCGGCGTCGCCCGCCAGGGCCATCCGCAGCGAGTTCCCGATCGGGGTGGGCAGGCCGTCGGGGAGGCGGTCGACGGTGCCGAAGTCCATCACGCCGAGCCGCCACTCCTCGACCGGGCCGTCGTCCTTGAGCAGGCGGAAGTTCCCCGGGTGCGGATCCGCGTGCAGCAGGCCCGTCCGGGACGGGCCGGCGAACAGGAACCGGGCCAGTAGCTGGCCGGCCCGGTCGCGCTCGGCCTGGGTGCCCGTGGCGATCACCTCGGAGAGCGGGGTGCCGCCCATCCACTCGGTCACCAGGACCTGGTCGGCCTGGGCGACCACGCCGGGGACCCGGATGTCCGGGTCGTCGGCGAACTCCTCCGCGTGCCGCCGCTGGGCCTCGGCCTCCAGCTGGTAGTCCAGCTCCTCGGCGACCCGCTCGCGCAGCTCGGAGATGAGCGGCTTGACGTCCAGCCCGGGGATCAGCGGGCCGATCAGCCAGGCGACCCGACTGAGCTGGCCCAGGTCGGCCAGCAGGGCCTCGCCCGCGCCCGGGTACTGCACCTTGACCGCGACCTGCCGCCCGTCGTGCCAGACCGCCCGGTGGACCTGCCCGATCGAGGCGGCCGCGGCCGGCCGGTCCTCGAAGCTGCGGAACTGCTTGCGCCAGTTCTGGCCGAGCCGGTCGGCGAGGGCGGCGTGCACCTTGGAGGCGGGCATCGGGGGAGCGGCTTCCTGAAGCTTGGTCAGGGCGGCCCGGTACGGACCCGCCACCTCCTCGGGCAGCGCGGCCTCGAAGACCGACAGGGCCTGGCCGAACTTCATGGCCCCGCCCTTGAGCTCGCCGAGGACCTTGAACAGCTGGTCGGCGGTGGCCTGCTGGAGCTCGGCGGTGACCACGTCGGCGGACCGGCCGCCGATCCGTCGGCCGAGGCCCAGCGTGGCCCGGCCGGCGATCCCGAGGGGCAGGGCGGCAAGCCGTGCCGTACGGGTCACTGCCTTGCGCGGAAGATCGCTCAACCCGGGCCTCCCTCTTGGTACACCCCGTGCGGCCGCCGCCTGACGTGGCACGACGCACCACGGGACCGTGGTCACTACGCCATTGTGCCCGCTCGCTCCGCCGCGGCCGATGGAAAATCCGGACTGCCGTTCGGTCCGTCAGGTCCGGCGGACGGCGGACCGGGACAAAGCCTGCGACCAGGGCGTGAACAGCGCCGACGGGCGCGGGTCGGGGGCGGACGCGCGGTCGTCCTGATGCGTACGAGGGCGCGGGCGGCCGCGTACGCGCCGTCGGATCGCGGCATCGGGTGGGCCCGGACGGGCCGGGCGAGCCGGGCGGCCGGGGCGGGGGACCGGTCGGGTCGGGTGGCGGTTCACCCGCCGCGCACCGTCTCGGTCGGGCCCGGGCGGGCCAGCGGAACCGTCTGCCAGCGGCAGCCGCAGTCGGGATGGCCGGGCAGCCGCAGCCGCCTGACCATGCCGTCCGCGGCGGAGATCTCGCACCAGCCGTCGACGCTCGGCGGCAGCACGCCGTCCAGGTAGAGCTCGACGTGCAGGGCGGCGAGGCCGGCCACGGCGGTGGCGAGGGCGCTGTCGCAGGCCGGACTGCGGGCCCGGCCGGGGCCGTCGTCGGCCAGCTGGGCGAGCAGCCTCGGCCAGGCCTCGTCCTCGTCGGTCCGGGTCAGTGTGGCGCAGCCGCCGCAGGCGGAGGCGCCCGGCACCACCAGCGGGCCCACCACGCCGAGGTGTTCGACCACGCCGGCGTAGAGGTGCGGCCGGCCGGCCCGCATCAGCTCCCGTGCCTCGGTCACCAGGCCGGTGAAGGCACCGGCGCCGCTGCGGGGGGCCAGGACCACCAGCGTCGTCGGCACCGAGGCCTCGGTGGCGGGCCTGCGGTGCCGGTCGGCCGCGGCGCCGCCGGAGGCACGGTGCACCACCTCGCGCGCGGCCGTCGTCCGCAGTCGGCCGACCTCCGTCGGCGGGAAGCCGGCCGGGGAGCAGTCCCGGGCGGAGACCCGGCCGCGGTCGGCCACGGTCACCGTGCCGACCCCGCCGGCGGCCAGCGCGGCGGCGAGGCCCGCGCCGACCCGCCCGGCCCCGCGCACCTCGACCCTGGCCAGGGCCCGGCCCTGGAGCACCTCGGCGGCCTCCCCCGGCTCGGGGTGGACCAGCGAGAGCGAGGAGAGGTCGGGGCCGAGCAGCTCCTGCCGGGGCCGCGGGTGCCGGGACAGTGCCTGCTGGAGGGCGTCGGCGTCGTCCAGCAGCTCGCTGTGGGCCAGGGAGTCGAGCATCGCGTTGCAGTAGTCGCGGTCGAGCCCGAGGCGTTCCCCGGCGGCGAGCAGGGTGGCGCCGTCCCGGCTGCCGTCGATCAGCTCCAGGAAGGCGGCGACCGTCCGGTCCACCGACTCGACCACCCGGGCGTGCCGCCGGACGGCGCCGAACTGCAGGGTCTCCCGGTCGCGCCAGAGTCGGGAGAGGGCAGGCTTGATCATCGGACGCATCGCTGCCTCCAGGGCCGTCGGACGTGGGGGCGGGCCGCCCCGGTGGGAGCAGCATGCCCGAGCTCCGGGAGTCCGCGAATCCGGTTGTCCACAGGCCCGGCCGCATTGTCCGACGATCTGTTCGCACACCCTGTGGAAAACGCGTCCGGAACCTGTTCGCCCCGGTGGGCAGGGGCTGTCCGCCCGGTGGGATTCCCGGCCGCGACTGCGGACTTCTGTCGGTGCCACGGGGTAACGTCCTGTGCCGTGACAGCCGAACGGGATCTCCAGCGGTCGGCGTCGCGTCGGCGCGCACGACCGGCCCAGGGGGCGGGAGCGGCGGCATCCGACGCGCGCGGCCGCCCTGCCGCGAACCCCTCCGCGCCGCAGCGGCCGGCCGAGCCGAGGGCGTCCGCCGACGGTCCGAGGGCCGCCGGGAGCGGCTCGCAGCAGACCGCCGGGCACCGGCCCGACGTCGAGGTGCGGCGCAGCGCCCGGCGCAGCCGCACGGTCTCCGCGTACCGCGAGGGCGACCGGACGATCGTGCTGATCCCGGCCCGGATGTCGCACGCCGAGGAGCAGCGCTGGGTGGCCCAGATGCTCGACCGGCTGGCCGCCCAGGAGAGCCGGCGCGCGCTCGGTGACGACGCGCTGGAGGCCCGGGCGCAGGAGCTGTCCCGGGTGTACCTGGCCGGCCGGGCGGTGCCGGGCCGGGTCCGCTGGGTGACCAACCAGAACTCCCGCTGGGGGTCCTGCACGCCCAGTGAGCGCACCATCCGGCTCTCGCACCGGCTGCAGGGCATGCCGGAGTACGTGGTCGACTACGTCCTGCTGCACGAGCTGGCGCACCTGCTGGTGCCCGACCACGGCCCCCGGTTCTGGGCGCTGCTGGAGAACTACCCGCGGACCGAGCGGGCCCGCGGCTACCTGGAGGGCGTCGCCTCGGCCGCGCGGCTGCCGCACATCCCGGAGGCCCGGGGCGGCGGGTCGGCGACGGAGCCCGGGGCGATGGAGGGCTCCCGCGAGGCCTGCGGCTGAGGCCTGCGGCTGGGGCCCGGCGCCCACCGGGGGCCGGGCCTCGCCTCGACCGGTCGGCCGGACAGCCGCCGGCAGGTCAGCCGGCCGCCGGCCGGTCAGTCGTCAGCCGGTCAGTCGCCGGGCGATCGCCACCAGTTCGCGGACCGAGCCATCGGTGAGCTCCGGCAGCTCGTCGTAGCCGAACCAGCGCAGGTCCAGCGACTCGTCACTGATCAGCTCGCGGGCGCCGCTCGGCGCCAGGGCGACGTACTGCACGTCCAGGTGGGTGTTCTCCGGCCTGTCCTTGCCGGTGCAGCGCACCAGGTGCCGGTCGAGCTTGACCGGGGCGGGCCGGCCGTCGAAGGTCAGCAGCTCCAGCCCGGCGATGCCGGACTCCTCGGTGGCCTCGCGCAGCGCGGCCGCGGCAAGGGTCGGGTCGCCGGGCTCGCAGTGGCCTCCCATCTGGAGCCAGCGGCCGACCTTGGGGTGCAGGGTGAGCAGCACCCGCCCGCCCGCCGGGTCGAGCACCACCGCGCTGGCGGTGATGTGGGCGGGCAGGCAGGCCTTCCACAGGCCGTCGGAGTGCCCGGCCAGGTGGTCGAGGTACTCGCGGCGCAGGCGGTCCTGCGCGGCGTCGTCCACCGACCAGGAGTTCAGCGTGCGGACGGCGTCCGCGTGCAGGGCGCCCTCGGGTACGGCGGCGTCGGGCGCGGCGCCGCCGTGGACGGTGCCGTCGGTGGGGGTGGTCATGCCCGGGGGCCCTCGTCGTCCTGGTCGGTGCCGGCGGCCTTGCCGTCGGTGCGGTCGCCGCCCTCGGTGGTGCCGTCGCCGGAGTCCTTGCCCCGGGCGGCCTCGCCGAGCAGCTTGTCGAGGGCGTCGAAGTCGAAGCCGCCCTCCAGCCCCTCGTCGGAGGAGCGGTGGACGAACCCGTCGGGGTCGTCCAGGTCGGCCGCGGTGGGCAGCATGTCGGGGTGGCTCCACAGGGCGTCGCGGCCCTCGATGCCGCGGGCGTCGGCCAGCGAGGCCCACAGCCGGGAGGCGTCCCGCAGCCGGCGCGGGCGCAGCTCCAGGCCGACCAGGGTGGCGAAGGTCTGCTCGGCCGGCCCGCCGGTGGCGCGGCGGCGGCGCAGCGTCTCGCGCAGCGCGCCGGACTGCGGCAGGTGCGGCTCGGCGGCGGCGTGCACCACGGCGTCCACCCAGCCCTCGACCAGGGCCAGGGCGGTCTCCAGCCGGGCCAGCGCGGCCTTCTGCTCGGGGGTGTCCTCGGGCTGCAGCAGGCCGCCGGCGAGCGCCTCCTGGAGTGCCTCGGGGTTGCTCGGGTCGAGCTGGCCGACCAGCTCCTCCATCCGCGAGCTGTCGACCTTGATGCCCCGGGCGTACGCCTCGACGGCGCCGAACAGGTGCGCGCGCAGCCACGGCACGTGGGCGAACAGCCGCTGGTGGGCGGCCTCGCGCAGGGCCAGGTAGAGCCGGACCTCCTCGGCCGGGACGCTCAGCCCGTCGCCGAACTCGGCGATGTTCTGCGGCAGCAGCGCGGCCTTGCCGGCCGGCGCGAGCGGCAGGCCGACGTCGGTGGATCCGACCACCTCGGCGGCCAGCGCGCCGAGCGCCTGGCCGATCTGGGTGCCGAACATCGCGCCGCCCATCGAGCGCATGACGCCCAGCAGCGGGCCGGCCATGGCCTGCATCTCGGCGGGCAGGACGCCGCCCATCGCGTTGCCGACCCGCTCGGCGACCGGGTCCACCAGGTCCTTCCAGACCGGCAGGGTGGCCTCGATCCACTCGGCCCGGCTCCACGCCACGGCGGTGTTCGCCCCGGACGGGAACTCGGTGGCGGAGTCCAGCCAGAGCTCGGCCAGCCGGACGGCGTCCGCGACCGCGGTGCGCTCGGTGGCGCTGACCGAACGGTCCTTGCTGCGGCCCTCGGGCTGGTCGGCGACGACGGTCTGCCGGGCGATGTCCTTGGCGAGGTCCCAGTTGACCGGGCCGCCCTCGAAGGAGAGCATCTGGCCCAGCTGCTGGAACGCCGCGCCCAGGTCGTTGGGGTTGAGGTTGCCCAGCATCGCGCCGAACGGGTTGTCGCCGGCCGCGCCGCCCGGGGCGCCCATGCCGAACAACGCGCCCAGAGGATTGCCGGGACCGAAGCCGAACGGCTGCTGCGGGGTACCTTCCGGTGATGCGCCCTTGCTCTGGTCGCCCTGGCCGCTCTGTTCGGGCTTGCCCTTGCCGTCCTCAGGCTCCTCGGGCGGGGTGGAGAATCCGAAGGGGAGGTCGCTCACGGGGTCCTCGATCTGGTCGGCCGTCACGCGGGTGGTGTGGCGGGGGAGGCGGCACGCCCGCAACGGCGGGCGGGGCAATGCTCTCGCGGCCTGACCGCGCCGGGTGCACCGCTGGGCCCGCGCCTCGGGCAGGATGGACCGTACGTGACACTCGTACGTACGCACATAAGCTAACCGTGGAGGATGGTCGGTGAGTTCCCCGCCTTCGGACGTTCGCTCTGGGCTGACCGGAGACGAGGACGCGCCCGTCACCACGGGTTCGCCGTCTCCAGCCTACGGCGGCAGGCCGCTGACCGTGGCGGTCACCGGCGCGGCCGGCGTGCTCGGCGAGCGGGTCGCCGCACGCCTGGTGGCCTCGCCCGCCGTGCGCAAGGTGCTGGCGGTCGACGACCGGCGCGGCGAGGTGCCCGGTGCGCAGTGGCGGGTGCTCGACGTCCGCGACCCCGCGGTGGCCGAACGGCTGGCGGGGGTGGACGTGGTGGTCCACCTGGCGATGGACCTGGGGATGGAGTCCGACCCCCGGGCCCGGAGCGCGTACAACGTGCGGGGCGCGCAGACGGTGGTGACCGCCGCCGCGGCCGCGGGGGTGCACCGGGTGGTGCTGTGCACCTCGGCGATGGTCTACGGCGCGCTCGCCGACAACGAGGTCCCGCTGGCGGAGGACTCCGAGCTGCGGGCCACCGAGGAGGCCTCGCTGGTCGGCGACCTGCTGGAGATCGAGCGCCTGGCCCGCCGCGCGCCGCGTGCCCACCCGGGTCTCCAGGTCACGGTGCTGCGGCCGGCGGTGGTGGTCGGCCCGGGCATCGACACCGTGCTGACCAGGCACTTCGAGGCGCCCAGGCTGCTGGTGGTGGCCGGGTCGCGGCCCTGCTGGCAGTTCTGCCACGTGGACGACCTGGCCTCGGCGCTGGAGTACGCGGCACTCGGCCTGGTCGAGGGCGAGGTGACGGTCGGCTGCGACGGCTGGCTGGAGCAGGAGGAGGTGGAGACGCTGTCCGGTATCCGCCGGATGGAACTGCCCGCCTCGCTCGCGCTGGGCACCGCGGCCCGGCTGCACCGGCTCGGCCTGACCCCGGCGCCGGCCGGCGACCTGGCGTACACCATGTACCCGTGGGTGGTCTCCGGCAGCCGGCTGCACGAGGCGGGCTGGCGGCCGGACTTCACCAACGAGGAGGTGCTGGCCGAGCTGCTGGCCCAGGTCGCCGGGAAGCACGCGGTGGCCGGGCGGCGGCTGGGCGGCAAGGAGGCGGCGACCAGCCTCGGCGCGGCGGGGGCGACGGTGGCGCTGGTGGGTACGGCCGCGCTGGTCCGGCGGGCGCGCAAGCGGCGGCGCTTCTAGGCCCCGTCCGGGACAGCTCACCCCTCGGAATTACCGCGATGCGAAATTTCCCAATCGTGATGCGGAAGGCTCTTGTCCTCCGGTACCCGCGATGGGGAATCATGGGGGCATGTCCGAGAACCACGACCCGATCCGCCTGCTCGCGATCCGCGAGACCCCGCTCTCGCTCGACGAGGTCTACGAGGCGGTCGGTGACGACGCGGCCGGCGGCACCACCGTCTTCGTCGGGACGGTCCGCGACCACGACGGCGGAAAGTCGGTCACGGCGCTGGAGTACAGCGCCCACCCCACCGCCGAGCGCGAGCTGCGCCGGGTCGCCGAGAAGGTCGTCGCCGACTTCCCGGTCCGTGCCCTGGCCGCCGTGCACCGGGTCGGCCGGTTGGGGATCACGGACAAGGCGGTGATCGTCGCGGTGTCCTGCGCCCACCGCGGCGAGGCCTTCGCCGCCGCCCGCCGGCTGATCGACGACCTCAAGCACGAGGTGCCGATCTGGAAGCACCAGGTCTTCGCCGACGGCGAGGAGGAGTGGGTGGGTGCGGGCAACTGCTGAGCCGCGCGGCCATCACTCCTTCGGCTCATATGCCGGTATGACCGATCCCCCGTGCCGGTGAGCCGCACCGGCATCCCGTAACCCGGATGGCGCTGTCACCGTTCTCCCCCCGTGCGGTTAATCTGCTCATAGACACGACGAGCTGGGAGTACGGACATGGCTGCGCTCGCCTGGTTGATCATTCCGATTGTCGCCCTGCTGCTGGCCACCCTCTGGGCCGTCTGGGCCGCTCGCGCCCCGAGAGCCACCGCGGACCCGGCCTCCCTCGCCGAACACCAGCGCTTCCGCGCCGCGATGGAGCGCAGTACCGCCGGCGACCGCAGCGACCGCTAGGCCCTGTCCGCGCGGGGCCCGAGCCGGGCCCCGGCGGCGGACGGCCGCCCCCTTCCCGTACTGTCGAGCCATGCCACGCCGCTCCGCGACGATGCTCGCCGCCACCCTGCTGCTGATAGGCCTGCTCTGCGCCTCGGTCGTCATGAAGGTGCCGTACACCGAGATGAGCCCCGGGCCGACGTACAACACCCTGGGCGTGCAGGAGAAGACCGGTGAGCCGGTGATCAGCATCACCGGGCACGAGACCTACCCGACCACCGGGCACCTCAACATGACGACCGTCCAGGTCACGGGGGCGAACTACCAGCCGGGCCTGGTCTCCGCGGTGGTCGGCTGGCTGCGGGACGACGTGCTGGTGGTGCCGCACGACAACGTGTACCCGAAGGGCCAGACCGACCGGGAGGCCCAGCAGCAGAACGCGGAGGAGTTCGCCTCCTCCGAGGACAGCGCGAAGACCGCCGCGCTCACCCAGCTGGGGATCCCGGTCGGCGCGCAGGTGATCGTCGGCTCGGTGGCGGCCGGCAGCCCGGCCGAGGGCAAGCTGCACGCCGGGGACCGGATCGTCGCGGTGGACGGGACGCCGGTGACCACGGCGGCCTCGGTGGCCGAGCAGGTGACCAAGCACAAGCCGGGCGAGACCACGGTCTTCACGGTCGTCCCGCGGGGCGCCGCCGACACGGACCGGGCCGAGGTGTCGATCACCACCGCGAAGGCGCAGAACGCGGACCGGGCGATCGTCGGCATCGTGCCGGGGATCGACCACACCTACCCGTTCAAGATCGACATCGGGCTGCAGGACGTCGGCGGCCCCAGCGCCGGCCTGATGTTCGCGCTCGGCATCGTGGACAAGCTCACCCCGGGCGACCTCACCGGCGGCACCTTCGTCGCCGGCACCGGCACGATCGCCGACGACGGCAAGGTCGGGCCGATCGGCGGCATCCAGATGAAGCTGATCGCGGCCCGCGACAAGGGCGCCCAGTACTTCTTCACCCCGGCGGACAACTGCTCGGAGGCGGCCAAGGCCACCCCGAGCGGGCTCACCCTGGTCAAGGTCGGGACCTTGCAGGACGCGCTGGGCGCGCTGGACCGGATCAGCTCCGGCCAGACCGCCGGCCTCCCCGCCTGCCCCCGCTGACGGCGAGGGCGGCGGGCGAGGCGAGGGCCGCGGGAGCCGGACGGACGGCGGGAGCCGGGCGGGTCAGGAGAAGGTCGCCAGCAGGGCCTCGGTCAGCCCGGGCACCAGGTCGGGACCGGTCAGCACCTCACGGGCGACGTCCTTCTCGCGCAGCCGCAGGGCGATCTCGCGGGAACCGTCGCGGAGCACCGCGGCGGTGATCCGGACCTCCTGGCGCGCCGGGTGGTCGGCCACCCAGTCGGCCAGCTCGCTCTCGGTCGCGTTCTTCGGGCGGCTCTGCTCGGCGCCGGGCGGGAGCATCAGCCGCTCGACCACCAGCGCGCAGCCGACCACCTGGTCCGGCCAGGCGATGGTGCCGAGGAACTTGTCCAGCGCCGTGCCGGCCGGGAGTTCCTCCTGCTCGACCGGCGTGAGGCCGGCGGTCTCGCCGTCGGTGAGGCCGAGCTGCTTGGCCAGCCGGGGGTCGGCCTTGCGCAGCCGGGCGGTGTCCACCAGGGCGAACAGGCGGGCCGGGAGGTCCCAGCCGAGGGTGGCGGCGTACTCGTCGATCTCCAGCGCGGCCCGGGTGAGCGGGGTCGCGGCGGGCAGGCCGGCGGCCTCGGACGGCTTGCCGGAGGGGGTGTTGTGGGCATCGGACATGCCCCAATCCTCACACGGGGCGCGGGGGTCGCGGCTCCGCCGGGCCGCGGACCGGGTCCGGCGGAGCGGGGATCTCGTTCCTCACCGTGGGAACTCCGGTAAAGACCGATTAAGTTGCACTGGAGTCCAACCCAACACGACGTTCACGACAACAACACGCAGAGGTGCCACCTTGGTATTCCAGATGCCGGATCGCCCGGGGCCGGGCTTCCGTGCCAGAGTCGGCCCGCCCTCCCGCCGCAGCAAGGTGCTCCTGCTGACCGCAGGCGTCCTGGCCGTGCTGTTCCTGTTGTTCGTCATGTTCGCGGGGGTGTGGACGGACTGGCTGTGGTTCAAGTCGGTCCACTACTCCTCGGTCTTCACCTCCCAGCTGTGGACCAAGGCCGGTCTGTTCGCGGTCTTCGGCCTGCTGATGGCCGTGATCGTCGGCGCCAACCTCTGGCTGGCGCACCGGCTGCGGCCCCCGCTGGCCGCGATGTCGGTCGAGCAGCAGAGCCTCGACCGCTACCGGATGGGCGTCGCGCCGTACAAGCGGTGGCTGCTGATCGGCGCCTCGCTGCTGGTCGGGCTGGTCGGTGGCGCCGCCGCCTCCGGGCAGTGGCGGACGTGGATGCTCTGGACCAACGAGACGGCCTTCGGCGTCAAGGACAGCCAGTTCCACCTGGACGTCTCCTTCTACGCCTTCGAACTGCCCTGGTACGAGTTCCTGCTGGGCTTCGCGTTCAGCGCGGTGATCGTCTCGCTGCTGGGTTCGGTGCTGGTCCACTACCTCTACGGCGGTCTGCGGCTGCAGGGCCCCGGGCGGCGGGCCAGTGCCGGTGCGCAGGGCCACCTCGCCGTGCTGCTGGGCGTGTTCGTCCTGCTGAAGGCCGTGGCGTACTGGCTGGACCGGTACGCGCTCGCGGTGAAGTCCGGCGCCTACAAGGGCGTGGACGGATGGACCGGCCTGCGCTACGTGGACGCCAACGCGTTCCTGCCGGCCAAGACGATCCTGTTCTTCGTCGCGATCATCTGCGCGCTGCTGTTCTTCCTGACCCCGGTCCGCCGCACCTGGGCACCGGCGCTGATCGGCTTCGGCCTGATGGCGCTGTCCGCCGTGCTGATCGGCGGCGTGTACCCGGCGATCGTGCAGCAGTTCCAGGTCAAGCCGAACGAGCAGGCCAAGGAGACGCCGTACATCCAGAAGAACATCGACGCCACCCGGCAGGCGTACGGCATCGCCGACAGCCAGACGCAGCAGTACGACCCGAAGGGCACCACCAGCGCCGACGCGCTGAAGCCGGACGCCCAGACGATCGCCGACATCCGGCTGCTCGACCCGAACGTGGTCGCGCCGACCTTCCAGCAGAACGAGGCGCTGCGGAAGTACTACGCCTTCCCGCGGACCCTGGACGTCGACCGCTACGGCAGCCAGGACACCGTGGTCGGCGTCCGCGAGCTGGACCTCGGCGGGGTGCAGCAGCGCAACTGGATCAACGACCACTTCAAGTACACCCACGGCTACGGTCTCGTCGCGGCCAAGGGCAACCAGGTCGACGGGCTGGGCAACCCGGTCTACACCGAGTCCTCGCTGCCGACCACCGGCACCCTCGGCGACTACCAGCAGCGGGTCTACTACGGCGAGAAGACCAGTACCTACTCGATCGTCGGCGGCACCAACGAGGAGATCGACTACACCTCGGAGTCCGGCGCCGCACAGACCTACAAGTACACCGGCGGCAGCGGGGTGTCCCTGGACAACCCGCTGACCCGGGCCGCGTTCGCGGTGAAGTTCGCCGAGCCGCAGATCCTGTACTCGGGTGCGATCGCCGACGGCGCGAAGGTGATCTACGACCGCACTCCCAAGGAGCGGGTCGAGAAGGTCGCTCCCTGGCTGTCCATCGACGCCGACCCGTACCCGGTGGTGCAGGACGGCAAGCTGGTCTGGGTGCTGGACGGTTACACCACCTCGGACGGCTTCCCGTTCTCGTCCAAGACCACGCTCGGCGACGCCACCAAGGACTCGCTGACCGACCAGCGCGGCCGCACGCTGACCGCCGTCAACAAGGTCAACTACATCCGCAACTCGGTGAAGGCCACCGTCGACGCCTACACCGGCGAGGTCACGCTCTACCAGTGGGACGAGACCGACCCGGTGCTGAAGACCTGGATGAAGGCCTTCCCCGACACGGTCACCCCGAAGTCGGACATCCCGGCCGCGCTGATGCCGCACCTGCGTTACCCGCAGGACCTCTTCAAGGTGCAGCGCGACCTGCTCTCGCAGTACCACATGACCGACGCGGACGGCTTCTTCAACGGCACCGACATCTGGCAGGTGCCGGTCGACCCCACCACCAACACCGGTGAGGTCCAGCCGCCGTACTACCTGACCGTGCGGATGCCGGACGCGGCGGCGGCGAGCTTCTCGCTCACCACCAGCTTCGTGCCGAGCGGACGGGACAACCTGGCCGCCTTCATGGCCGTCAGCGCCGACCCGGGCCCGGACTACGGGAAGATCCGGGTCCTCAAGGTGCCCAGCGGCTCCGGCGCGCTCGGACCGAAGCTGACCCAGGCGAAGTTCAACTCCGACCAGTCGGTGGCCAACCAGCTCACCCTGCTGCGGACCGGCACCGACTCCGACATCGAGTACGGCAACCTGCTGACCCTCCCGGTCGGTGGCGGCCTGCTCAACGTCGAGCCGGTCTACCTGATCGGACGCGGCGCCAGGGTGCCGGTGCTGAAGAAGGTGCTGGCGGTGTACGGCAACGACAACGTCGCGCTGGAGGACACCCTGGAGAAGGCGCTCACCAAGGTGTTCGGCAACGCGGCGGCGGCCACCGCGACCACCCCGACGGCGCCGACCACGCCCACCACGCCCGGCACCACCACGCCGACCACGCCGACCACGCCCGCCCCGGGCACCGGCGACCCGGCGGTGACCAAGGCGATCCAGGACGCCCAGAAGGCGTACAACGACAGCCAGCAGGCGCTGAAGAACGGCGACTGGGCCAAGTACGGCGAGGCCCAGAAGGCGCTGCAGGAGGCGCTCAACCGGGCGGCCGCGGGCCAGCCGGCGGGCGGTGCCACCCCGGCGCCGGCCCCGGCACCGTCGGCCACGCCGACGGCCACCCCGTCGGCCGCGCCGAGCCCGTCGCCGTCACCCGGTTCCTGAGCTGCGACAACCGATTGATGATCTGCCCCGCGTCCGTGCTACTGTTGAGTCACCGACGCGGGGTGGAGCAGCTCGGTAGCTCGCTGGGCTCATAACCCAGAGGTCGCAGGTTCAAATCCTGTCCCCGCTACTCAGTAGCAGAAGGCCCGGAGGATCAGATCCTCCGGGCCTTCGCCATGGGTGGCCGAAAGGGTGATCCACTCCGGTACGATGCGTGACCGGGGTTTGTGGGGCTCAGTGTCGGGAAATCGACAAAGCGCTGAAGCAGTCTCGCCGGGCTTCGGCCCCGCTCTGTCACATTCGACCGGAGCAGGTGTACGCGGGGTGCGGGTGATGCGACGATGGAGCACATGGGGGACGCTGCGCGGCCGTTGACGGGCCGTCGACTCCGCCACGTCCCTTGGGGCTGTCCCGGCCGCCGGCCGGGTTCGGGGTGGGGGTCCCGAGGAGAATGCCGCAGCACTCTGGGGGAGCGGGAGTCGGCATGAAGCTGATCGGCAGGAACGAGCGAGGAGCGGGAGACCCGGCCGACCGGGGTACGGGCGCCGGCGACGCCATCGAGGCGGACACCGAGGGCTGGGCGATCAGCCCCGACGACACGCACACCGCGCTGCCCGCGCAGCGCACCACCGCCCGCACCGCACCCCGGCCCGAGGCCTTCGGCCCCGAGAGCCTGGTGCACATCTCCGCCCAGCAGCTCGTCGACGCCATCGGCCCCTACGCGCGCGCGACCGTCGACCCCGGTGCGGAGACCGACCCCGACGCGACCAGCTTCGAGAGCGCGCTGGCCGCCCGCGAGCAGGCCGCCCTGGAGTCCCGGCACCGCCAGGCCGCCGACTCCGGCGACCCCAACGCCGCCAGCCAGCTCGGCGCGCTGCTGCTGCGCCGCGGCGACCTCGCCGACGCCGAGCCGTACCTGCGCAGCGCGGCCGCCGCCGGGCTGCGGGCCGCCGCCAACAACCTGGGCGTCCTGCTGCACCAGCAGGGCCACCGTGCCGAGGCCGCGCAGTGGTGGCGGCAGGCCGCCGTCGCCGGCAGCGCCCCCGCCGCGCACGCGCTCGGCCTCCAACTGCGCGACCAGGGCGAGGAGGAGGCCGCCGAGTACTGGCTGCACTTCGCCGCCGAACACGGACACCCGCTCGGCGCCTACGCGCTGGGCGACCTGATGGAGCACCGGCGGGACGTCCGCGCCGAGCGCTGGTTCAAGGCCGCCGCGGACGCCGGGCACCGCGAGGCCGCCTACCGGCTGGCCCGGATGCGCGAGGCCGCCGGCGACAAGGAGACCGCCGAGACCTGGTACCGCACCGCCGCCGCCCGCAGCCACGCCCGCGCCGCGCTGCGGCTCGGCGTCCTGCTGGAGGAGCGGGCCCAGGAGGAGCCCGCGCTGATCGAGGAGGCCGCCCGCTGGTACCGGCAGTCGGCGCAGAACGGCGAGGCCCGGGCCGCGTGCGCGCTGGGCTTCCTGCTGCGCGACACCGGGGACCTGACCGCCGCCGCCGAATGGTGGCAGGAGGCCGCCGAGGCGGGCGACGGCACGGCCGCCAACGCGCTCGGCGCACTGCACGCCGGTCGCGGCGCCTCGGCCGAGGCCGAGCGGTGGTACCGGATGGCGCTCGAAGCCGGCGACCACAACGGCGCGTTCAACCTCGGCCTGCTGTGCGCGGGCGCCGGCCGCGAGGCCCAGGCCGAGCAGTGGTACCGCCGCGCCGCGTACGCCGGGCACCGCGAGGCCTGCAACGCCCTGGCCGTGATCCTGCTCCAGCGCGGTGACGAGTCCGGTGCCGAGCCCTGGTTCTCCAAGGCCGCCGAGGCCGGCAGCGTGGACGGGGCGTTCAACCTCGGCGTACTGCACGCCGGGCGCGGGGAGCAGCAGCAGGCGCACGAGTGGTACGCGCGCGCCGCCGCGGAGGGGCACGGCGAGGCCGCCCTCCAGCTGGCCGTCGCCCAGGAGCAGCGCGGCCACCTGAACGCCGCGCTGGACCGCTACCGCCAGGCCGCGGCCGGCGGGTCCGCGGAGGGCGCCTTCCGGCTGGCCTCCGTACTGGACCGGCGCGGCGACGCGGACGCGGAGGCCGAGCACTGGTACGCGGTGGCCGCCGACGTCGGGCACCGTCGGGCCCAGGTCCGGATGGGGGTGCGGGCGGCGGAGCGCGGCGCGCTGGAGATCGCGGAGAGCTGGTACCGCCGGGCCGCCGAGGGGGGCAGCCGCAGCGCGGCCTTCAACCTGGGGCTGCTGCTGGCCCGTCAGGACTCCGAGGCCGAGGCGATGCTCTGGTACACCCGGGCCGCCGACGCGGGGCACGGGCGCGCGGCGCTGCGGCTCGCGCTGCTGGCGCTGCGGCGGGGCGAGCCGGTGCAGGCGGAGAGCTGGTGCCGGCGGGCGGCCGAGTACGGGCCGGCCGAGGTGGCGGAGCGGGCGGCCCGGCTGCTCGGGGCACTGAACGCCGAACTCAGCGCCTGACGCCCCGAAGGGGCTTCAGCGGCAGGTGGGGCAGAGGCCGCGGTAGGTGATCTCGGCGCCGGAGATGACAAAGCCGAAGCGCTCGGTGGCGGGCAGCGCGGCGAGTGGATCACCCTGGGGGTGGACGTCGCGGATGGCGCCGCAGCCCGAGCAGATCAGGTGCTGGTGGGCGTGGTGCGCGTTGGGGTCGTACCGCTTGGCGCGCCCGTCGGTGGAGACCTCCAGGACCTCGCCGAGGCCGACGAGCTCGCCGAGGGTGTTGTAGACGGTGGCCCGGCTGATCTCGGGCAGCCGCCCGACGGCGCGTGCGTGCACCTCGTCGGCGGTCAGGTGGACGTGCTCGCCGTCGAGGACCTCGGCCACCACCCGTCGCTGTGAGGTGAGTCGCCAGCCGCGGGTCCGGAGTCGTTCCAGCAGGTCACTCATGGGTCAAGGGTAGGGCACGATCTTAACTTGATTCCAGTATTGACTTGGACAAAGTCCAAGATAGGATCGATTCGTCACGACCGGACAACGCGGAGGCACGCCATGACCACCCAGGACGACCTGCGGCCCACCCTCACCACGGAGGCCGGCGCGCCCGTCGCCGACAACCAGAACACCGAGACGGCCGGTGTGGGCGGCCCCGCGCTGATCCAGGACCAGTACCTCTTCGAGAAGCTCGCCCACTTCAACCGCGAGCGGATCCCGGAGCGGGTGGTGCACGCCCGCGGCGCCGGCGCCTACGGCACGTTCACGGTGACGGCGGACCTCACGCCGTACACCCGGGCGAAGTTCCTGTCCCGGGTTGGCCTGCAGACCGAGACGTTCCTGCGGTTCTCCACCGTGGCCGGCAACCTCGGCTCGGCGGACGCGGTGCGCGACCCGCGCGGCTTCGCGCTGAAGTTCTACACCGAGGACGGCAACTACGACCTGGTCGGCAACAACACGCCGGTCTTCTTCATCAAGGACGCCATCAAGTTCCCGGACTTCATCCACACCCAGAAGCGCGACCCGTACACCGGCTCCCAGGAGGCGGACAACGTCTGGGACTTCTGGGGCTTCTCGCCCGAGTCCACCCACCAGGTGACCTGGCTCTTCGGCGACCGCGGCATCCCGGCCACCCTGCGCCACATGAACGGCTACGGATCGCACACCTACCAGTGGCAGAACGAGGCCGGCGAGCACTTCTGGGTCAAGTACCACTTCAAGACCGACCAGGGCATCCGGAACCTCACCCAGGCCGAGGCCAACGCGCTCGCCGGTGAGGACCCGGACAGCCACCAACGGGACCTGCGCGAGTCGATCGAGCGCGGCGAGTTCCCGACCTGGACGGTGCAGGTGCAGATCATGCCCGCCGCCGACGCCGCGACCTACCGCTTCAACCCGTTCGACCTGACCAAGGTGTGGCCGCACGCGGACTACCCGCCGATCGAGATCGGCAGGCTGGAGCTCAACCGCAACCCCGACAACGTCTTCGCCGAGGTCGAGCAGTCGATCTTCTCCCCGGCGCACTTCGTGCCCGGCATCGGCCCCTCCCCGGACAAGATGCTGCAGGGACGGCTGTTCGCCTACGCGGACGCCCACCGCTACCGCGTCGGCATCAACGCCGACCACCTGCCGGTGAACCGGCCGCACGCCGGCGAGGCCCGCACCAACAACCGGGACGGCCACCTCTACGACGGCCGGCACGGCCGGCAGAAGAACTACGAGCCCAACAGCTTCGGCGGCCCGGTGGAGACCGGCCGTCCGCTCTGGGCCGCCGTCCCGGTCGCCGGCACCACCGGCAACCACGCGGCCCCCGTGCACGCCGAGGACGACGACTTCGTCCAGGCCGGCACGCTCTACCGGCTGTTCTCCGAGGAGGAGAAGCAGCGACTGATCGCCAACCTCTCCGGTTTCATCGCCAAGGTCTCGGCCGACCGCGACGACATCGTCGAGCGCGCGATCGACAACTTCCGCCAGGCCGACGCCGACTACGGCCGGCGGCTGGAGGAGGCCGTCCGCGAGCTGCGCAAGCAGAAGTAGCGGGCCGTCAAGAGCTGCGGGCCCGGGAGCGGTTCGACCGCTCCCGGGCCCGCGACCACGTCGGCGCCCGGTGTCCCGGACCCGCCGCGCCAGGGATTGTCAGACAAGCCCTGGACCGCTCAGACGCTCAGCCAGCGCAGGGTCTCGTCGTGCAGCAGCCCGTTGCTGGCCACCGCGTCCGCGCCGTTCGGCCCGTCGTAGCCGTCCAGCCCGGTGAAGCGGCCGCCCGCCTCCTGCACCACGATGCACGGCGCCGCCATGTCCCACAGGCTCAGTTCGGGCTCGGCCGCGATGTCCACCGCGCCCTCGGCGACCATCATGTACGACCAGAAGTCGCCGTAGGCGCGGGTGCGCCAGCAGGCCCTGGTCAGGTCCAGGAACGGGTCGAGCCGGCCGCGCTCCTCCCAGCCGCTGAGCGAGGAGTAGGAGAGCGAGGCGTCCGCGAGCTCGGCCACGCCCGACACCGAGATCCGGGACGCCTTCGCCAGGCTCCGGCCGGCGTACGCGCCCAGGTCCTTCGCGGCCCACCAGCGGCGGTTCAGCGCGGGCGCGGAGACGATTCCCACCACCGGCTGCAGCTCACCGTCCACGCCCTCCTCCAGCAGGGCGATCAGGGTGGCCCACACCGGCACCCCGCGGACGTAGTTCTTGGTGCCGTCGATCGGGTCGATCACCCAGCGGCGCGGGCCGGAGCCCTGCAGGCCGTACTCCTCGCCGAGCACCGCGTCGCGCGGCCTGGCCCGCTGGAGCACGCTGCGCACCAGCTCCTCCGCGGCCTTGTCGGCGTCGCTGACGGGGGTCAGGTCGGGCTTGGTCTCGACCTTGAGGTCCAGTGCCTTGAAGCGCTCCATGGTGATGGAGTCGGCCGAGTCGGCGAGGACGTGGGCGAGTCGGAGATCGTCGTGATAATCGGCCATGCCCGAACGATAGCGAGACCTCCACGATCCCGGCACCGCGGCTCGCTCAGCGGACGCGACGGGGCTACGGCGGTGGTCAGTGCCCGCTGCCGCTGATCTGGAGGCCCACCACCCCGGCGATCACCAGGCTGATCGAGACCAGCTTGAGGGTGCTGCTGGACTCGTCCAGGAAGACCATGCCGTACACCGCGGTGCCGGCCGCGCCGATGCCGGTCCACACCGCGTAGGCGCTGCCCACCGGCAGGTACTTGAGCGAGAGCGTGAGCAGCCCGAAGCTGCCCAGGGCGAACACGCAGAACGCGACGGTCGGCCAGAGCTTGGTGAAACCGTGGCTCAGCTTGAGGTTGACCGCGAAGCCGGTCTCCAGCAGACCGGCGAGGACGACCATGGCCCATGGCATCGCTGGCTCCCTGTCTCCCGGCGGACGGGACCGGGGTCGGTCCGACCTTCCTATGATCGCCAGCACAGGGCCGTCCGACACCTCCGACCGGCCGAACGGTGGGCCGGTCCGGTGCCGCCGGGCGGGGTCAGTCGCCTTCGCCGGCCTCGCGGGTGGAGAGCAGCCGGCGTAGCGAGTACAGCCGGGCCGGGTCGGCGTGGCCGTCCGCGACCCAGGCGTCCAACGCGCAGTCCTGCTCGTCGTGGCTGCAGGCGCGCGGGCAGTCGACGGTGCCGGGCTCCAGGTCGGGGAAGGCCAGGATGACCCGGGACGGGTCGATGTGCGAGAGCCCGAAGGACCGGAAGCCCGGGGTGTCGATCACCCAGCCCGGGTCCAGTGCCTTCTTCGAGCCGGGCTTCGCCCCGGGCGGCGGCGGCAGCCGCAGCGCCAGCGCCGAGACGGTGGTGTGCCGGCCGCGCCCGGTGACCGCGTTCACCACGCCGGTGGTCCGCTGGTGCGCCGGGACCAGGGCGTTGACCAGCGTGGTCTTGCCGACGCCGGAGTGCCCGATGAAGACCGTGGAACGCCCGCGCAGGTGCTCGCGGACGGCCTCGGCGCCCGCCGTCTCCAGCTCGTCCCGCCGGGTCACCACGTACTGGATGCCCAGCGGCGCGTACGCCTCCAGCAGCGGCGCCGCGGGGGCCAGGTCGGACTTGGTGAGCACCAGCAGCGGTTCCATGCCGGCGTCGTACGCGGCCACCAGACAGCGGTCGATCAGCCGGGGCCGGGGCTCCGGGTCGGCCAGGGCGGTGACGATGGCCAGCTGCTGGGCGTTGGCGACCACGATCCGCTCGTACGGGTCGTCGTCGTCCGCGGTGCGCCGCAGGACGGAGCTGCGCTCCTCGACCCGGACGATCCGGGCCAGCGTGTCGGCCTCGCCGGAGAGGTCGCCGACCACGTTGACCACGTCGCCGACCACCACGCCCTTGCGGCCCAGCTCGCGCGCCTTCATGGCGATGACCTGGCGCTCCTGCTTGGTGCCCGCGTCCACCAGGCAGGTCAGCCGACCCCGGTCCACGGTGAGGATCATCGCCTCGGCGGCGTCCTCGTGCTTGGGCCGGATCCGGGTCCGCGGCCGGGAGCCCTTGCGGCCCGGGCGGTTGCGGATGTCGTCCTCGTCGGCGTCCTTGCCGTAGCGGCGCATGCTGTTCTACTTCCCGTCAGCTCTGGCCCAGCAGATCGGCCCACATCTGCGGGAAGTCCGGCAGGGTCTTGGCGGTGGTCGCCACGTTCTCCACCTCGACACCCTTGACCGCCAGGCCGAGCACGGCGGCGGCGGTGGCGAGGCGGTGGTCCTCGTAGGTGTGGAAGACGCCGCCGTGCAGGGTGCGCGGGCGGATCCGCAGGCCGTCCTCGGTCTCGGTGACGTCGCCGCCGAGGTCGTTGATCTCCTTGGCCAGCGCGGCGAGCCGGTCGGTCTCGTGCAGGCGCAGGTGGGCGATGCCGTACAGGTGGGACTCGGAGTCGGCCAGCGCGGCCACCGCGGCGATCACCGGGGTGAGCTCGCCGACGTCGTGCAGGTCGGCCTCGATGCCGTGGATCCGGCCGGTGCCGGTGAACTCCAGGCCCTCGTCCGAGAACCGGCAGCTGCCGCCCATCCGGGTGTAGATCTCGCGCAGCTGGTCGCCGGGCTGGTAGGTGTGCTTCGGCCAGTCCCGGACGGTGACCCGGCCGCCGGTGACCAGCGCGGCGGCGAAGAACGGGGCGGCGTTGGAGAGGTCGGGCTCGACCACCAGGTCGCGGCCGATCAGGGCACCGGGGGTGACCCGCCAGACGTCCTTCTCGCCGCCGTCCTCGGGGGCGTCGACCTGGCCGCCGGCCTTGCGGACCATGTCCACGGTCATCCGGATGTGCGGCAGCGAGGGCACGGTGCCGCCGGTGTTGCGGATCTCCACGCCGTTGTTGTAGCGGGCGCCGGAGAGCAGCAGGGCGCTGATGAACTGCGAGGAGGAGGAGGCGTCCAGCTCCACCGGGCCGCCGTCCAGCGAGCCGGTGCCGTGCACGGTGAGCGGGAAGCCGCCGCGGCCGCCGTCGTCGATCCGCGCCCCGAGGGCGCGCAGGGCGTCGATCACGCCGTGCTGGGGGCGCTCGTAGCAGCGGGGGTCGCCGTCGAAGTGCACCGCGCCGTCGGCGAGCACCGCGAGCGGGGGGAGGAAGCGCATCACGGTGCCGGCGTTGCCGACGTCCACCTGGGCGGGGCCGTGCAGCCGGCCGGCCGGGATGACCCGCCAGGCCTCGCCGCCGCCGGTGCCGCCGCTGGCCGCGTTCACCGTCTCCTCGATGCCGACGCCCAGCGCCCGCAGGCCGTCCGCCATCAGCTGCGAGTCGCGGCTGCGCAACGGGCGGCGGACCCAGCCCGGGCCGTCGGCGAGCGCCGCCAGCACCAGCGCGCGGTTGGTCGCGGACTTGGAGCCGGGGATGGTCACGGTCGCGTCGACGGCGGCGGTGGCGACAGGGGCGGGCCACAGGGAGTCGGTCATGCGGCAAGTCTAGGGGTGGCCGGGGTACCCGCCGGTGCGGCGGCCGGGGCGTGCCGGGAGCGGCTCAGCGGGCCGACCAGTCCAGCAGCCAGCCGCCGCCGATCAGCAGGCAGACCAGCGCGATCACCAGGAACAGCACGACCCAGAGCAGGGCGCTGATCCCGGTCAGCCGGGCCAGCTGGTCGGCGTCCGAGTCGGGTGCCCCGCCGTGCCGGCGCTTGCGCTGGAGCTCGATCACCGGCCGCACGCCGGCCAGCAGCAGGAACCAGATGCCGAGGTAGGCGAAGCCGGCCCGGAGCTCGTCGCCGCCGTACCAGGAGATCAGGACGAAGGCGGCACCGGTGACCAGCACGGAGAGCACCCCGAAGGCGTTCCGGATCATGATCAGCATGCCGGCCAGCAGCACGATGGAGATCCACAGCAGGGCGGTGATCCGCCCGGCGGCCAGCAGCGCCGCGCCGCCCAGGCCCAGCAGCGAGGGTGCGGTGTAGCCGGCCGCGGCGGTGAGGATCATGCCGGGGCCGGTCGGCGGCCCGGAGGAGAGGGTCAGCCCGGAGGTGTCCGAGTGCAGCCGGATCCCCGACAGCCGCCGCCGGGTGAGCAGCGCGACCAGGCCGTGCCCGCCCTCGTGCGCGATGGTCACCACGTTCCGGCTCAGCCGCCAGGCCGGGTGCACGGCGACGGCGAGCAGGGCGACGGCGGCCGTGCCCAGCACCAGCCAGCCCGGCGGCAGGGGCTGGGGGTCCACCGCCCGGTGCCACACGTTCGCGAAGTCCATACCCGTACCGCCCAAGTCCCTCGGTCCACTGCCGGAGCGGCAGCCTCCCATGCGGGGACGGTGCGGCGGTAGCCGCCGGTTCTCCCCGGTGCCGATCCGCGGGACGGGCCCCTGCGGGCGGGACGGGCGTGGCAAGCTGATCGGCATGTGCGGTCGCTTCGCCTCCACCACCAAGCCCGAGGACCTGGTCGGGCTGTTCGGCGTGGAGCAGTGGGATCCCACCGAGACGCTCGCCCCGAGCTGGAACGTGGCCCCCACCGACCCGGCCTTCGTGGTGCTGGAGCGCACCCCGAAGGACCGGCCCGAGCCGCTGCGCCAGCTGCGTGTGCTGCGCTGGGGCCTGGTGCCGGCCTGGGCGAAGTCCCCGGACACCGCGGTCAAGATGATCAACGCCAGGGCCGACACCGTGCACGAGAAGCCCTCCTACCGGCAGGCCTTCGCCGCCCGCCGCTGTCTGATCCCGATCGACGGCTACTACGAGTGGCAGTCGATACCCGGGACCAGGGGCCGGGCCGGCAAGCAGCCGTACTTCGTCTCCCGGGCCGACGGCGGCGTGCTCGCACTGGCCGGCCTGTACGAGTTCTGGCGCGACCGCACCCTCCCCGCCGACCACCCGGACGCCTGGCGGGTCACCTGCACGGTGGTCACCACCGAGGCCGAGCCGCTGCTCGCCCCGATCCACGAGCGGATGCCGCTCTTCCTCGACCCGTCCAACTTCGACGCCTGGCTGGACCCGGCCCGGACCGACCCGGACGAGCTCCGCTCCCTGCTCGTCGCGCCCGCGCCCGGCGCGCTGCGGGTGCACCCGGTGGGCACCGCCGTCGGTAACATCCGCAACAACGGTCCGGAGCTGGTGCGGGAGCTCACCGACGAGGACCGCACCACACTGTTCTGAGCCGTCCGGAGCCGTCCGGAGCCGCTCCGAGCTGGCCCGAGCCGGGCCAAGTTGTCCCGAGTTGGCCCGAGTTGGCCCGAGTTGGCCCGAGTTGGCCCGACCCCCCCCGGGAGCCCCGCGTGCAGACCCTGGTCACCACCCCCGCCGGCGACGCCCGGATCACCCGGTTCGAGACGGCCGGCCCGCCCCGCGCCCGGCTCGCCCTCGGGCACGGCGCCGGCGGCGGCATCGAGGCGGCGGACCTCCAGGCGCTCGCGGCCGCGCTGCCGCCGCTCGGCTTCGCCGTCGCCCTGGTCGAGCAGCCCTGGCGGGTGGCCGGGAAGCGGCTGGCGCCCGCGCCGAAGACGCTGGACGCCGGCTGGCTGCCGGTGCTGCCGGAGCTGGCGGAGGACGGTGTGCCGCTGTTTGTCGGAGGGCGCAGCGCCGGCGCCCGGGTGGCCTGCCGGACCGGGCGGGACAGCGGCGCCGCCGGGGTGCTCGTGCTGTCGTTCCCGCTGCACCCGCCGGGCCGGCCGGAGAAGAGCCGGGCCGACGAACTGCTCGGCACCGGCCTGCCCACGCTGGTGGTGCAGGGCGGCGCGGACACCTTCGGCACGCCCGGGGAGTTCCCGGCGCTGCCGGCCACCCACCGGCTGGTCGAGGTGCCGGAGGCGGGCCACGGCTTCAAGGTCCCCAAGCGGGCCGTGCTCGGGCCGCCGGAGGTGGCGGCCCTGATCACCGCGGCGGTCGGCGACTGGCTGGTGGCCCGCACCTGATCCGGCAACCGTCCGCGGGCGCCCGACTCCGGTCGGGAATGCGCGACCGCGTCCGGTGGTTGACCCCACCGTCAGCAGAGTCGCGGTGAAAGGTGGCGCAGCAGATGGGTTCGATCGCGTGCCCCGAGCGGCCGGAGGAGCGAGCGGTGGCCAACACGCTCGTGCCCGACTGGTCGGACTGGCTTGTCGCGGGCGAGAAGCCCGTGAGCCCGATATCCTCCATCTCGGGTCGGCCCGCCGTGGGCCGGGCCAGCACTGCCGAGGAGGTGGGTCCGGTCGTCGGGACCGATGACGAGTCCGTGTCGGGCGTGGGCGGTCCGAGGGAGGGCCTGCCCGCGGGCGAGGCGCTCACCGGTGACGAACTGGCCGAGGCGATCGGCGAGGACACCTTCCGGGTCTCCGCGGACGAGAGCGAGGAGTCGCGGCGCGAGCGCTTCGAGCGCGACGCGCTGATGTACCTCGATCCGATGTACTCGGCGGCGCTGCGGATGACCCGCAACCCGGCCGACGCGGAGGACCTGCTGCAGGAAGCATTCGCCAAGGCGTACGCGTCCTTCCACCAGTTCCGCGAGGGCACCAACCTCAAGGCGTGGCTGTACCGGATCCTCACCAACACGTTCATCAACTCGTACCGCAAGAAGCAGCGCGAGCCCCAGCGCACCGCGGCGGAGGAGATCGAGGACTGGCAGCTGGCCCGGGCCGAGTCGCACATGTCGACCGGTCTGCGCTCGGCCGAGGCCCAGGCGCTCGACCACCTGCCCGACAGCGACGTGAAGGACGCCCTCCAGGCCATCCCGGAGGAATTCCGCATCGCCGTGTATCTGGCGGACGTCGAGGGCTTTGCCTACAAGGAGATCGCGGACATCATGGGTACACCCATCGGTACGGTGATGTCCCGACTGCACCGGGGCCGTCGCCAGCTGCGCGGCATGCTGGAGGACTACGCGCGTGACCGCGGGCTGGTCCCGGCGGGCAGTGGAGCAGGTCAGGAAGCGAAGGGCGCGGGCTCATGAGCTGCGGCGATCCGCACGACACCGAGTGTGGCGAGGTGCTCGACCACCTCTACGAATTCCTCGACAACGAGATGGCCGAGGGCGACTGTGCCAAGCTGCGGGTGCACTTCGAGGAGTGCTCCCCCTGCCTGGAGAAGTACGGTCTCGAACAGGCCATCAAGGCGTTGATCAAGCGGTCCTGCGGCTGCGACGACACGCCCGCCGATCTGCGCACCAAGGTGCTGGCCCGGATCGACTCGATCCGGACCGGACAGCGTTCGGCGGCGGCCGCCGCCGCGCAGTCCGCCGACGGGCCGCCGGCCGGGCAGGGCACCCCGGCGACGGCCGGCGCGGAGTAGCGCCGCGCGGCACGCGGACGAACGGACCGGCACCCGTGCGGGCCGGCTCCCGGAGGTCCGGGAGCCGGCCCGCACGGCGTTGCGCAGGCTCAGCAGGGGCCGTCGTCGGCCCAGACGCCCCACTGGCCGCTGGCCGTCGGGACCTCGTTCAGGGTCCACCACTTGGCGTGGTAGGTGTGGCCCTGGTACGAGACCTTGTTGCCGTTGGTGTAGGTCGTGGTGGCGCTCCACGCGGGCTGGGTGCAGGTGCCGGAGCTCGGGCTCGGGCTCGGGCTCGGGCTCGGGCTGCCGGGCGGCGGGCTGGTCGGCGGCGTGGTGGGCGGGGTGGTGGGCGGGGTCGCACCGGCGAAGCGGACGGTGAACTTGGTGAAGTCCCAGTCGTTCTGGGCCACGCTGGAGCAGGAGCCGGAGAGCCCGGGGTCGACCGTCCCGGCGCACTGGCGGTCCCGGTTGACGGACCAGTAGGTGTAGCGGGCCAGCTTGTGCGCGGTGGCGAAGTCGAGCACGGTCTGGAAGTCGGCCTGCCGGAAGTACTCGGCGGCGTCGGTGCGTCCGTTCATCAGCGAGACGCCTTCGTGGGCGTAGGCGGTGGCCTCGTTCCAGCCGAAGGTGGTCTGCAGGATCTGATTGAACTTCACCAGGGCGTCGGTCTGCGCCGTGGCGCCGTTGAAGCCGCCGTCGAACGGCATGATCGAGTAGTTGTTCGGCGTGAAGCCCTGGGACTTGGCCTCGTTCAGCATCTGCGTCCCGAACCAGCCGGTGCCCGCGTTGGTGCCGGCCGTGGTGATCGAGATGTACAGGCCGGGGTTGTCCCGCTGGAGGATCTTCGCGGCGCCGATCTCGTTGTGGATGGCCGCGGCGTTCTCGTACTCGGGCTCCTCCAGGTCGAAGTCGATCGCCTTCAGCTGGTACTTGGTGATCACCTTCTGGTAGCCGGCCGCGGTCGCCTCGGGGGTGCCGCAGCCCTGGCCGAGCTTGTTGCCGCCGTAGCCGCCGACCGAGACCGAGACGTCGCCGCCCTTGCCGCGGATCTTCTGGATGACCGCCGGCATGGCGGTGTCGGTGTCGATCGAGGAGGTGCCGCCCCAGGCGGGCCGGCAGCCGCCCGCGTCCAGGATGAAGGCCAGCTGGAAGGCCTTCTGGCCGGTCGCGTCCATCACGGCGGCCGGGTCCGGCGGGCTGTTGTCCTCGGGCATCAGGTACGGCGCCGAGGCGTACCAGTTGCTGCCCAGCGCGTCGGTGGCGCCGAGCGCGGCGACCGCGTGGGTGCTGCCGGTGAGGACGGCGACGCCGCCGGCCAGCAGACCGATGCCGGCGGTGGCGGCGGCGGCCAGGGTGCCGCGCCGGCGGCGGTGCCGGCGGGGTGCGGGGGAGCGGAGCTGGGTTCGTTCCATGCGGGAACCTCTCCGGGCAGGAGTGGGGGGCCGCCCGAACGCGGTGGGGGCCGGGGGCGGGCAGCGCTGAACGGGGGAGCGCGGTGCGGGGAGTGCGGTACGGGGGTGCGACCCTGCGGGGCGGGTCCGCCTCCTAAAAATGGACTGGACCACCTAGGAGGGTCAAGGGCCCGGCGAAGGCTTGGGACGCATTTAAGGTCCGGGGCGCCGCCCGCCGCGTCCGCGGCCCCGCGGACTGCCCTTTCACTCGTTCGGGTGAGCTGTCGCGGCCCCGACGGCGGCAATCCGCCATCGTGCGCCGCAGCGCTCGGGTCGCGCCCTATTCTCCTGACTGGCCCTCACGTCCGGTGGGCAGCGCACGGGGTGGGGAGGCCGGTATCGCCAGTGTTCGCGACGGTGCGGCCCTGCCGCGCGCGGTGGCCGGCTGCGTCGCCGGAGTGCTTCTCGCCGCCTTCTGCTGCCTGCTCCCGCTGGTCCTCCCCCGGGCCGCCGGCTGGCTCGGCGGGCCGGTCGACCTCAGGCGGCTGGCCCCGCTCGCGCTGCTGCACCTGTGCCTCGAATCGCTCGCCCAGGGGCTGCCCACCCCCTGCACCCGCATCTGGCAGCGCCTGCTCGGCCGCCGCCCGGCCCGCACCGAACCGGCCGGGCGCCCGGGCAGCAGCTTCTTCCCGGTGCTGTTCGCCGGCGTGCTGATGCTCCCGCCGGCCGCCGCCGCGCTGGTCGCCGTCCCGGCCGCGCTGATCGGACAGGTCGGACAGCCCGGGCCGGTGCGCCGGCTGTGGAACGCCGCCCAGCTCGCCCTCGCGGCGTTCGCCGCCGCGGCGGTCTTCCACCTGCTCGGCGGGCCACGGCTGCTGCTGGGCTCCCGCTTCCCCGGGGCAGCGCTCGGCGCACTCGCCGCCGTCCTGGTGTTCTGCCTGGTCAACGGCGTCCTGGTGGGCACCGTCCGGTGGCTCGCCGGCACCGGCCCGGCGGTCGGGACGGTCCGTGCCCTGTGGAACTGCCTGCTGCCCGCCCTGCTGCACGGGGCCGGCGGCCTGATGGTCGCGGTCCTGTGGCAGGGCCCGTACGGTGCGCTGGCCGTGCTGCTCGCGCTGCTGCCGCTGTCCATCTCTGCCTGGGTCTCCGCCCAGGCCCACCGCGAACAGGCCGCCCACCGGGCGACCGTGCAGGCGCTGGTGCAGGCGGTGGAGATCAAGGACGCCTACACCAGGGGGCACAGCGAGCGGGTCGGCCGGGCCTCGGTGCTGATCGCCCGCCAGCTCGGGATGGCCGAGGAACGGATCCGGACCCTGCACTTCGCCGGGACCCTGCACGACGTCGGCAAGCTGGCGGTCGCCACCGAACTGCTGCGGCGCAACGGCCCGCTGAGCGAGGCCGAGCGGCGGGCGGTCGAGGTGCACCCGGTGGCCGGCCACGACCTGGTCCGCGAGCTGGCGTTCCTCGGCGAGGCGCGGGAGGGCATCCTGCACCACCACGAGCGGCTGGACGGCCGCGGCTACCCGGACGGGCTCGCCGGCGCCCGCATCCCGGAGTTCGCCCGGATCATCTCGGTCGCGGACGCCTTCGACTCGATGACCTCCACCCGCTCCTACCGGCGCGGCCGGCCGGTCGGCGAGGCGGTGGCCGAGCTGGGCCGCTGCGCGGGCAGCCAGTTCGACCCGGTGATGGTGGGCGCCCTGGTCCGGGCCCTGGCCGAGCACGACTGGCAGGCCGCGCCGCCCCCGCCCGGCGGCTGGGACGGCGAGGTGCCGGACATCCCGCTCGGCGTGCCCGAGCCCGCCCGCCGGAGCCCGGCCAAGGGCGCCGGCGCCGCCCCCGGCGGCCCGTCGTGACCGGCACCGCGCCCGTGGTGGTGTACGGCGCGGCCGCCGGACTGTTCGGCGCGGGGCTGCTGCACGCGCTCGCCCACGGACTGGCCGATCCGGCCGTGGCCCTGGCCTTCGCCGGGCTGATCGCGTTCGGCGAGTGCGTCCGGGTGATCCTGCCGGGCGACCGCGACCAGGCGCCGGTCGGCACGGCCGCCGCCCTCGCGTACGCGCTGCTCGGCCCGCTGCGCGGGCTGCCCACCTCGCACGGCACCTTGCAGGTGGTGGCGGTGGTCGGGCTCGGCATGTTGGCGGGTGCCCTGCTGCGGCGGGCGGCCCGCGGCCTGCTGGGGCCCCGCGGGCCGGTCCCCCCGGCGCTCGCCGCCCGGGCCGACGCCGCGGCCAGGAGGCTGCTCACCGCGGCCTTCGCGGCCGTGCTGTTCCAGCCGCTGTACACCAGCGGGGCGATCGACCGGCTGACGCCGACCGGCCCCGGTTACGGGGTGTTCGTGATCGCGGTCGCCGTCCTGGCCGCGCTCTGCGACGCCGCCCTGGCCGCCGTCCTGCACCGGGCCAGGACGGGCGCGCGCTTCGCCGTCGCGCTGGAGGACGAGCTGCGCTCGCTGGCCGGGATCGGCTCCGCGATCGTGGCCACCGGGATGCTGCTCAGCCTGCTGGCGGGCGAGGTCGGCCTGTGGGCGCTGCCGCTGTTCTGCGCCCCGCTGCTGCTGGCCAGGGCGGCCTTCCGGCGGGCCGCCGCGGCCCGCGCCACCACCGGCCAGACCATCGAGACGCTGGCCCGGGCCACCGAGGTGGCCGGCTACACCACCCCCGGCCACGCCCGCCGGGTCGCCGACACCGCCTGCGCGCTCGGCCGCGAGCTCGGCCTCGGCACCCGGGAGCTCGCCCTGCTGGAGTACGCCGCGCTGATGCACGACATCGGGCAGCTCTCGCTGGTCGAACCGGTGCCCGGCGGCGCCACCGCACTGCTGCCCGCCGAGGAGCAGCAGCGGATCGCCCGCCTGGGCAGCGAGGTGATCCGGCGGACCGGGGTTCCCCGGCAGGTCTGGCAGCAGGTCGCCAGGCTCGCCGACCCCGGACGGCTGCCGGACGGCCGGCCGGACCGCTCGCTGCCGGTCGCCGCCCGGATCATCCAGGTCGCCAACGCGCACGACGACCTGCTGACCGCGGCGCGCAGCGCGGGCCTGCCGGAGGTGGCCGGGCGGTTGCAGGCACTGGAACGGCTCCGGCTGGAACGCGGCCGGGCGTACGACCCGGTGGTCCTGGACGCGCTGGCCAGAGTGGGCGGTCAGGTGCCGGGCGGCCCCGGCGCCGGCGGCGGCGGACCGCACTGAACGGCCGCGCGGGGAGCGCGCGCCAGGGGTGGCGTGGTTGGATGCGGTCGTGGCGGGAACACCCGAGGCGGGGCGACCCGGTTGACGACAACGGCAGGGACGGAACGTGAGGATCTTCCACCGCGCACGGCACCGGCCGTCGGCCACCTGGCGGCAGACGACCGACCGGGCCTTCACACTGATCGGCGACGGCCGGTACGAGGACGCGGGCGCCCTGCTGGTGATGGCCGCGGACCTGGAGCCCTGGCTCTCCGACTCCTGGTTCAACCTCGCCCTGCTGCACAAGTTCCGCCGGGACTGGGAGCAGTCCCGCACCGCGGGGCTGCGCGCCGTCGCCCTGCTGGACCGCGGCCAGGGCGCCCCGGACTGGTGGAACCTGGGCATCACCGCCACCGCCCTTCAGGACTGGCCGCTGGCCCGCCGCGCCTGGCAGGCGTACGGCCTGAAGCTGCCCGGCGGGCCCGCTGCGGCCGCCGACGGCACGATCGAGCTGGACCTCGGCACCACCCCGGTCCGGCTCTCCCCGGACGGCGAGTCCGAGGTGGTCTGGGGCCGCCGGCTCGACCCGGCCCGGATCGAGGTGCTGTCCATCCCGCTGCCGTCCTCCGGCCGCCGCTGGGGCGAGGTGGTGCTGCACGACGGCGCCCCGCACGGCGAGCGGGTCTCGGACGGCGTCGCGTACCCGGTCTTCGACGAGATCGAACTCTGGGCGCCCTCCCCGGTACCGACCCACGTGGTGCTGCTCCAGGCCGCCACCGCGGGCGACCGGGACGCGCTGGAGCGGCTGGTCTCGGACGCCGGCTACGCGGCCGAGGACTGGACCTCCTCGGTGCGGCTGCTGTGCCGGGCCTGTTCCGAGAGCCGGATGGCGATCGACGACGGCCGCACCGTGCACCACGACCCGCACGACGACGGGGACGCCTTCCACCCGGGCCACCTGAGCCACCTGAGCCAGGGCAGCGCCGGACTGGCCTGGCTGGTCGAGCGCGAGTGCGGCATCGCCGCGCCCTCGGCCCTGGTGCGGATCCTGCTGGAGCGCTGGGTGGCCGGTTCGCCCGCCACCCGGGCGTACCGGGACCTCGAAGAGGTCTGCTGAGTGCCGTCCGCGGGCGGGTCCGTCCCGGGGGAGTAAGGACCATCGGGGTGACGGGGGCCGTACCCTTGAGCGGTACATCCCGGTAGATCCACGAAAGCGGAAGCGACCATGGCGGACCAGCACGACCACGATCACGACCACGAGCACGACCACGACGAGCCCGAGGCCCAGCAGGTGATCGGGGAGGTGCCCGACCTGACGAAGGGCACCGCCCGGCCGATCACCGTGGTCGGCAACCCCGTCCTGCACCGGGAGTGCCAGGACGTCACCTCGTTCGACGCCGAACTCTCGGCGCTGATCGACGACATGTTCGTCTCGATGGAGGCCGCCCAGGGCGTCGGCCTGGCGGCCAATCAGATCGGCGTGGACCTCAAGGTCTTCGTCTACGACTGCCCGGACGACCAGGGCGTGCGCCACATCGGACACGTCGTCAACCCGGTGCTGGAGGAGCTCCCGGCCGGCCGCCGGGTGCTGGACGACTCGGCCGAGGGCTGCCTGTCGGTGCCGACCGCGTACATGGACCTGGCCCGCCCGGACTACGCCGCCGTCACCGGCCAGGACAAGGAGGGCAACCCGATCCGGGTCGAGGGCACCGGCTTCTTCGCCCGCTGCCTCCAGCACGAGACCGACCACCTGTACGGCTACCTGTACATCGACCGGCTCTCCAAGCGCGACCGCAAGGACGTCCTGAAGCAGATGGCCGAGGGCACCGCGCGCTACGCCACGGTGCCGAACGCCTAGCCAGGGCTTGTCCGACAAGCCCCGGCAGCACCGCGGAGCGCGGGGCCGGTGTGCCGCGCACACCGGCCCCGCGCTCCGAGCGGACGTCGGACGGAGCGTCAGGCCGACCGGGCGCCGATCCGCTCGACCCGCTTGGTCACCCGGTGGCCGAGCCGCTGGAACGGCTGCTCCACCAGGCGGAACGTCAGGTGGCTCAGCAGTACCACGACGACGCAGAACAGGACGCCCAGCCCGATCCGGGCCCCGCTGGACAGACTCGTCGCGGGGTGCGGGCCGACCAGCCGGAGCAGGACGCACAGCAGCACGGCGTGCACCAGGTAGATCGAGTAGCTGATCGAGCCGAGCCACGAGAACACCCGCGGGATCCGCCGGTTGCGCAGGGCGTAGCCGATCCCGAAGGTGGCCCAGGTGGCGGCCATGGTGATCGGCCACTGCTTCTGGAGGTGGGACGCGAGGACGTCGCCCTCGCCGTACCGGGTGCCGACCCAGACGATCGCGCCGAACGCCACGGCGCCGGCCACCGCACACTTGAGCCGGCCGATCTGGCCCTGCTCGGCCCGGTAGAACGCGGTGCCCGCGAACATGGTGGCCAGGATGGCCATGCTGAACCACCCCGTGCGGCTGTTCGCCACCAGCAGGTAGAGCGACAGCCCGGCGAGCACCAGGGCGCCGCCGACCGCGAGCGGCCTGCGCCGGCTCATCACCAGCAGCAGCCCGACCGCCATCGCCGCGGCCACCAGGACGACCGACCGCCGGATCCAGCTCTGGTCGTGGGTGACGGCGAGCAGCGGGAACACCCCCACGGCGGCGACTCCCGCCACCGCGAACGCGACCGATATCTCGGCGCTGCGGCGGTGCACCCCGAGCACGAAGAGGGCGGCCACCAGGAAGTAGAAGGCCATCTCGTAGGAGAGCGTCCACATCACGAAGAGCACGCCGCCCATGCCCAGGAAGTCGTGCAGCATGGTCAGGTTGCCCAGCGCCGCGAGGGCCGGGTGCTCGGCGGCGTAGCCGTTGACCGGGGAGAGCGTGCGGTACGCGCCGAGCTCGTACACCAGGACGCCGGCTCCGACGACGGCCAGGCACAGCGGGTAGATCCGGAACAGCCGGCTCAGCCAGAAGCCGCGCACACTGCCCCGCCGTTCCAGCGACGCGGGCACGATGTAGCCGCTGACCAGGAAGAACAGGAAGACGCCGTAGGACCCGAGGTCGAGCCAGTGGCTCGTGCGGGTGAAGACCCCGGGCAGCAGGAACTGGCTGAAGTGCTGGACCACGATGGTCAGGGCGGCCAGCCCGCGCAACGCGTCCAGCCACCCGAGGCGGGATTTGGCCGGGCCTGCGGACCGCTGCGCGCTCTGCGCGGGAACGGTTCCCGCGGGAGCGGCCTGCGGTGTGGGCGTCTCAAGGGCGGATGCGGGGAAAGTGTGCGACACCCGGGGAGCCTAGCGTGCGGGGTCGCGGGCGCGGCCGCCCGGTGACTGCGCCGATATGGGACCGCCGCCCCGCCGTCATCAACGGCGGGGCGGCGGACGGCCGTGCCTAGAAGTCGTCGTCGAAGGCGACCGAGCCCTCGACCGCGACCTGGTACGCCGAGACCCGGCGCTCGAAGAAGTTGGTCAGCTCCTGCACGTTCTGCAGCTCCATGAACCCGAAGGGGTTGCTGGACCCGTAGCGGATCGGCATCCCGAGCCGGGCCAGCCGCTGGTCGGCGACGGCCTGCAGGTACTCCCGCATCGACTCGGTGTTCATCCCGGGCAGGCCCTCGCCGCACAGGTCCTGCGCGAACTGGAGCTCGGCCTCGACGGCCTCCTCCAGCATCGAGGTGACCTGCTTGGCCATCTCCTCGTCGAAGAGGTCGGGCTCCTCCTCGCGGACGGTGTCCACCACCGAGAAGGCGAAGTCCATGTGCATGGACTCGTCCCGGAACACCCAGTTGGTGCCGGTGGCCAGGCCGTGCAGCAGACCGCGGCTGCGGAACCAGTACACGTACGCGAACGCGCCGTAGAAGAACAGGCCCTCGACACAGGCCGCGAAGCAGATCAGGTTCAGCAGGAACGCGCGGCGGTCGTCCTTGGACTGCAGCGAGTCCAGGTGGTCGACGGCGTTCATGTAGGTGAAGCAGAACTGCGCCTTCTGGTGGATGGAGGGGATGTTCTCCACCGCGGCGAAGGCCGCCGCGCGGTCCTCGGGGTCGGGCAGGTAGGTGTCGAGCAGCGTCAGGTAGAACTGGACGTGCACGGCCTCCTCGAACAGCTGCCGGGACAGGTAGAGCCGGGCCTCGGGGGAGTTGATGTGCTTGTAGAGGCTCAGCACCACGTTGTTGGCGACGATCGAGTCACCGGTGGCGAAGAAGGCGACCAGCCGGCCGATCATGTGCCGCTCGCCCTCGCTCAGCTTGGCGAGGTCGGCGACGTCGGAGTGCAGGTCCACCTCCTCCACGGTCCAGGTGTTCTTGATCGCGTCCCGGTACCGGTCGTAGAACGACGGGTAGCGCATCGGGCGCAGCGTCAGCTCGAACCCGGGGTCGAGCAGCATCTTGTCGCGATCGGCGGAACTCACTGGCAGGCCTCGCAGGACTCGGGGTTCTCCAGGGAGCAGGCGAGGGCCGCCTCCTCCTCCGGGGTGAGGGTCGGGGTGGGCACCGGGACGGCGGTGCGGGCGGCGCCGGACGCGGCCTGGGCGATCCGGGTGGCCGGGCGGGAGCGCAGGTAGTAGGTGGTCTTCAGGCCCACCTTCCACGCGTACGCGTACATCGAGCTGAGCTTGCCGATGGTCGGCGCCGCCATGAAGAGGTTCAGCGACTGGCTCTGGTCGATGTACGGCTGCCGGGCGGCGGCCAGGTCGATCAGCGCGCGCTGCGGGAGCTCCCACGCGGTGCGGTAGAGCGAACGCACGCCGGCGGGCAGCCAGTTGAGCTCCTGGACGGAGCCGTTGGCCTCGCGCAGCGCGTCCCGGGTCTGCTGGTCCCAGACGCCGAGCTCCTTGAGCTCGCGCACCAGGTACGGGTTGACCTGGAGGAACTCGCCGGAGAGGGTCTCGCGCTTGAACAGGTTGGAGACCTGTGGCTCGATGCACTCGTACACACCGGCGATCGAGGCGATGGTCGCGGTCGGCGCGATCGCCAGCAGCAGCGAGTTGCGCAGGCCGGTGGTGGCGATCCGGGCGCGCAGGGCGTCCCAGCGCTCGGTCCACTGCGGGGCGGCGTCGAAGTGGTCGATGTGCAGCTGGCCGCGGGCGGCCCGGGTCTCGGCGTACGCGCTGTGCTGCCCGAACTCCTCCGCCAGCTCGCTGGAGCGCTCGTAGGCGGTGAGCATGATGCGCTCGGAGATCAGCGTGGAGAGCTGCTTGGCCTCGGCGGAGTCGAAGTCGATGCGCAGCTGGAAGAAGACGTCCTGGAGGCCCATCACGCCCAGACCGACCGGGCGCCAGCGGGAGTTGGACGTCCCGGCCTCGGTGGTCGGGTAGAAGTTGATGTCGATGACCCGGTCCAGGAAGGTCACGGCGGTGCGCACGGTGGCGTCCAGCCGGTCCCAGTCCATGGTGTTCAGCAGGTCGGCCGCGGTGGCGCCGTCGGCCACGTGGGCACCGAGGTTGACCGAGCCCAGGTTGCAGACCGCGGTCTCGGAGTCGTCGGTGACCTCGATGATCTCGGTGCAGAGGTTCGAGGAGTGCACCGTGCGGCCGGGCAGCGCGGTCTGGTTGGCGGCGCGGTTGGAGGCGTCCTTGAAGGTCATCCAGCCGTTGCCGGTCTGCGCCAGGGTGCGCATCATGCGGGCGTAGAGGGTCTGCGCCGGGATGGTGCGGACGGCCTTGCCGGCCTGCTCGGCCTTCAGGTACGCCTCGTCGAAGTCGGCGCCCCACAGGTCGACCAGCTCGGGCACGTCGGCCGGGGAGAACAGCGACCAGTCCGCGTCGGCGTTGACCCGGCGCATGAACTCGTCCGGGATCCAGTGCGCCAGGTTGAGGTTGTGGGTGCGGCGGGCCTCTTCGCCGGTGTTGTCGCGGAGCTCCAGGAACTCCTCGATGTCGGCGTGCCAGGTCTCCAGGTAGACGCAGGCCGCGCCCTTGCGGCGGCCGCCCTGGTTGACGGCGGCGACCGAGGAGTCCAGCGTGCGCAGGAACGGCACGATGCCGTTGGACTGGCCGTTGGTGCCGCGGATCAGGCTGCCGCGCGAGCGGATCCGGCTGTAGGACAGGCCGATGCCGCCGGCGTGCTTGGACAGCCGGGCGATCTGCGCGTAGCGCGAGTAGATCGAGTCCAGGTTGTCCAGCGGCGAGTCCAGCAGGTAGCAGCTGGACATCTGCGGGTGCTTGGTGCCGGAGTTGAACAGGGTCGGCGAGGACGGCAGGTAGGAGAGCGCGCTCATCAGCGCGTACAGCTCGGCCACCTCGCGCACCGACTTCTCGCTGTCGCCGACCGCCAGACCGGCCGCGACGCGCAGCAGGAAGTGCTGCGGGGTCTCGATCACCTTGCGGGTGATCGGGTGGCGCAGCAGGTAGCGGGACTGCACGGTCCGCAGGCCGAAGTACTCGAAGCGGTCGTCGCCGGTCCGGTCGATCAGCGCGTCGAAGGAGTCCGCGTGCCGGGCCACGAAGGCGGCCGTGGTGTCGCCGATCAGGCCCTCGGCGTGGCCGACGGCGATCGAGGCGGAGAACGACACGGCGCCCTGACCGACCGCCTCGTCCAGGATCTCCAGCGCCAGCAGGCGGGCGGCCAGCTTCGAGTACTGGGGGTCCTCGGCGATCATCGACGCGGCGGCCTCCACGGCCAGCCCGCGCAGCTCCGCGAAGTCGGAGCCGGCGTGGCGGCCGCGCAGCGCGGCGGCGGCGACGTGGCCGGGGTCCACCTGGGGGAGGTCGGTGCTGCGGTCGGTGAGCATCCGGAGCAGCGCGGCACCGGGGTCGCTCTCGGCGGCGTTGGGGGCACCACCCGGCCGGAGGCTGGGGGAGGAACCCTGGGACGGCAGGGCGACTGAGGCGGCGACGGTCAAGGCGCACTCTCTCCTGTGGCGGCGGCGGACGAGATCGGCCGGACCGGCTTCAGGCAGGGGGGAGCGGCACGCCGAATCACCAGGCGCGCGTGGTCTCACCCCGGCCCACCCGCGAGGCCCGGACGGTACTGCGGTGCTGCAAGGCATCTGCGGGGAAGCCGTGTGGCACACCGTCGGCAGGTCTCGGACTCGCGGGCCCAGGGGTGCTGGGCAGCCCGCTCACCGTTGCGGGGCAGTCCCGGACTCGCACCGGGTTTCCCTGCGTCGACAGCGAGAGCGAGCATACATGTTGTGGCGGTCTCAGGATGCGGCACCAGATGTAGTGCCGCGTGTCGTGGTCGCTCGACTGCGTGGAGCCACCGGACCACCCGTCAGAATGTGATCGAATAAACGATCACGTCGATGCCGGGCGCCGGCTCCCAGTCCCGCGCGGGCGTCCGCAGGAACCCGAGTCGTTCGTAGACGCGGTGCGCCGCGGCCATGTGCGGACGGGTGGAGAAGGCCATCCCGGTCAGCCCGAGCTCGCGGCTGCGCGCCATCGCCGCCCGCACCAGCGCGCCGCCCGCGCCGCGGCCGCGGGCGGCCCGGGCGACCGCGAGCATCCGGATCTCGCCCTCGTGCGGCTCGGCGATGTCGGCCCACGGGTTGCCGCCCGGGGCGAAGGTCACGCAGCCGAGCACGGTGCCGTCCGCGGGGTCGACGGCGACGAGGAGCTCGGCCTCCTCGGCCCGGCGCCGGGCGTCCGCCAGGAGGCCGGCGTAGGGCCCGTCGGGCTTGCTGTGGCCCTCTCCGACGTAGACCTCGACGGTGAGCTCGCCGGCGGCGTCGAGGTCCTCCTCGCGGGCGCGGCGGATGACGAGGTCGGTGTCGGTGTCCATGCCCCAAGTCTGCCGAAGGCCGGACCGGGGGTGGCGGGCAGGGTGCCGTGCAGGCGGTCCGGCAGGGCGGGGTCGGCCGGGTAGCCGCCGGCCCGGTGCCAGTTGTCCCGGCCGTGCCGGCCGGTGCGGTCGAGGTCGCGTCCGACCAGCAGGCCCAGCAGGCCGAAGCCCCCGACCGCACCGGCCAGGAGGAGCGCGTTCGCAAGGATCGAAGAGGTCATGCCTCCAGCCTGGCGGCCGGGCCGCGGCCGAACGAGTGGCAGAAATGCCCACTTGCATCGAAATGCTGCCACCGGCATCCTGGAGCCATGCTGAAGAACGTGGTGGCCGTGGTCCTGGAGGAGGTCCACCCCTTCGAACTGGGCGTGGCCTGCGAGATCTTCGGGCTGGACCGCAGTGACGACGGTCTGCCGGTGTACGACTTCGCGCTCGCCTCGGCCCGCCCCGGGCTGCTGCGCACCCACGCGGGCTTCCGGGTGGAGGTGCCGCACGGGGTGGAGCGGATCGCCGGGGCGGACCTGGTGATCACGGCCGCGACCGGGCTCCAGGAGGAGTTCCCCGCCGAGCTGGTGGAGGCCCTGCGAACCGCGGTGGAGCGCGGCGCCCGGGTGCTGTCGATCTGCAGCGGCACCTTCCTGCTCGGTGCGGCCGGCCTGCTCGACGGCCGCCGCTGCACCACCCACTGGCGCCACTCCGACCGCCTCGCCGCGCGCTTCCCGCTCACCCGGGTCGAGCCGGACGTGCTGTACGTCGACGAGGACCCGGTGATCACCGCGGCCGGCACCGCCTCGGGCATCGACGCCTGCCTGCACCTGGTCCGCAAGCTGCAGGGCGCCGAGGTGGCCCGGGCGATCGCCCGCCGGATGGTGGTCGCGCCGCACCGCGAGGGCGGCCAGGCGCAGTTCATCGCCCGCCCGCTGCCGGTCGAGGACGGCGACTCGCTGGGCGGGGTCCTGGACTGGATGCGTCGCCACCTGGACCGGGAGAACACCGTCGACGAGCTGGCCGCCCGGGCCCACATGTCACCGCGGACCTTCGCCCGCCGCTTCCACCAGGAGACCGGGACCACGCCGCACCGCTGGCTGACCGGTCAGCGGCTGCTGCTGGCCCAGCGGCTGCTGGAGGGCACCGAGGAGCCGGTGGACGCGGTGGCGGCCCGCTGCGGCTTCGGCAACGCCGCCACGCTGCGACACCACTTCGGACGCCGGCTGGGCACCACACCGCAGGCGTACCGCCGGGCGTTCGCGGGCGGCGGCCTGCGGGGCCCGGCGGAGCGGGTGTGACGGGTCGGACGGGCGGGACGCGAGGCGGCGGGCACGACGGGCACGGGGCGGCCTCCGGGGCCGGTCAGTCCAGGTGCCCGGTGGCGTTCCAGCCCTCGGGGACGAGCCGGCCCCGGTCGGCCCGCCAGAGGCTGGCGGAGCAGTTGCGCACCGCGTCGAGGGCGAGCAACTGCTGCTCGGTGAGCCGGTCCAGGATGTAGCGCAGCATCAGGACGGTACAGTCGTGGGCGACCACCAGTACCGGCCGGCCGTCCTCCTCCTCGGCCAGGTCGCGCAGCAGGCTGCGCATCCGCAGGGCCACGTCGAGCCAGGACTCCCCGCCCGGCGGCCGGTAGTGCAGCTCGCCCATCCGGCGGCGGCGGACCGCCTCGGCCGGGTGCTCCTTCTCGATGGCCGCCTTGGTGAGCATCTCCAGGATGCCCAGCTCTCTGTCCCGTAGCCGTTCGTCGTAGCGGATCGGCAGGTTGACCGGCACCGCGCCCAGGCCGGAGGCCTGGGCCAGCGCGATCCGGGTGGTCTCGGCGGTGCGCAGGTACGGCGAGGACCAGACGCTGCGCGGGCGGTCGGCGGGTGGCAGGGCGGCCCACCAGCGGCCGAGCGCCTGGGCCTGGGCCTGGCCGCGGATGGACAGCGGGATGTCGGCGTCCCGGCTGGTGATCGGGACGGAGAGCGCCCCGGAGGCGTCCGCGTGCCGGAACTCCACGTTCGCGGTGGACTCGCCGTGCCGGGTGGCGATCAGCAGGGCCGGCAGCCGGCTCTCCTCGCTGCGTCCGCGGTGTCCGTTCAGGATGGTGCTGATCTCGGTCATGGCAGTGTCTCCCCGTCTCCCTCGTCTCTGCCCGGGACGAACGGCCCGCCACATAGATCATCGCCCGATATGATCGCGCCGTCGCCTCAAGTGTTGACGGAAGCGACGGCGCGATCACAGGGCGCATGCCGGACTTTCGCGCGCTCCCGATGACTCAGTGCGCCGCCGCCGGCTGGGGTGCGTCGTCGACCGCCGGCTCCCCGGCGTCGGCGCTGTAGTCGGCGGGTGAGGTGCTGTCCACGCCGTCCGGCGCCTTGGCGGCCCGCAGGACCACCGTCAGCGCCACGGCCACCAGCAGGTTCAGCACGAACGCGGTGAGGCCGATGTAGCCGATCTCGCCGATGACCGGGATCTCGGCCGAGCTACCGCCGAAGTGCTTGGTGGCGGGCGAGGCGACACCATAGGCCTTCCAGGTGCCGTACGCCATGCCGGCCAGCCAGCCGCCCAGCAGCGCCCAGCGGTGGAACCACCGGGTGAACAGGCCGCCGACGATCGAGACGAAGGTCTGCAGGATCCACAGACCGCCGAGCAGCTGCAGGTTGATCGCGAACTGCTTGTCCATGGTGAGCACGAACGCCAGGGCGCCGACCTTCACCAGCAGCGAGGCGATCTTGGCGACCCGGGTCTCGTCGGCCGGGGTCGCCTCCGGGCGGATGAACTCCTTGTAGATGTTGCGGGTGAAGAGGTTGGCGGCGGCGATCGACATGATCGCCGCGGGCACCAGGGCACCGATGCCGATGGCCGCGAAGGCCACGCCGGTGAACCAGTCCGGGAACATGTCCTCGAACAGCTGCGGCACCGACAGCTGGGCGTTGAAGCCCTTCACGCCCTTGCCGACGCCGGCCGCGATGGCCATGAAGCCCAGCAGCGCGAGCAGGCCCAGCATCAGCGAGTACGCCGGCATGATCGCCATGTTGCGGCGGACGGTGTTGCGGGACTTGGAGGCCAGCACGCCGGTCACCGAGTGCGGGTACATGAACAGCGCCAGCGCCGAGCCGAAGGCGAGCGTGGCGTAGGTCCAGTGCGCGTTCGGGCCGAGCACCAGCGAGCCGCTCGGCTTGCCGGTGGCCGGGTTGACCGTGGAGAACTTCTGCGCGGCGGCGTCGAAGATGTGGCCGTAGCCGCCGAGCCGCATCGGGATGTAGACCACCGCGACGATGATCACGATGTAGACCAGGGTGTCCTTGACGAAGGCGATCAGCGCCGGCGCCCGCAGGCCCGAGGAGTACGTGTAGGCGGCCAGCACCGCGAAGGCCAGGAACAGCGGCAGGTCCTTCATGAACCAGTTCCCGGTGCCGCCGACGCCCAGCACGTCCAGCACCGCCTGGATGCCGACCAGTTGGAGCGCGATGTACGGCATGGTGGCCAGGATGCCGGTCAGTGCCACGGCCAGCGACAGCCCCTTGGAGCCGTACCGGCCGCGCACGAAGTCCGCCGGGGTGACGTACCCGTGCACCCGCGACACCGACCACAGGCGGGGCAGGAAGAGGAAGACCAGCGGGTACGCGATGATCGTGTACGGCACCGCGAAGAAGCCGGCCGCGCCCGTTCCGTAGATCGCCGCCGGCACCGCGACGAAGGTGTACGCCGTGTAGAGGTCGCCGCCGAGCAGGAACCAGGTGACCCAGGTGCCGAAGCTCCGGCCGCCCAGGCCCCACTCGTGGAGGTGCAGCGCGTCCTCCGGCCGGCGCCAGCGGGAGGCCAGGAAGCCCACCACCGTGACCAGCGCGAAGAACAGCAGGAAGACGGTGAGTGCGGTGACGTTGACGCCCGTGTGCATCAGCGCGCACCGCCCTCAGCGGCCTTGCGGGCCTTCTCGTCACGGTTGATCAGCAGGTACGCCCCGACGGTGAAGACCGCCGACACCGGCACCCACATCAGCTGGTACCAGTAGAAGAAGGGCACACCGCCGACCTCCGGCCCGGACTTGGTGTACGAGGCGACCCAGAGCATCGAGACGACGGGCACGGCCAGGCACAGCCCGGCGAGCACCCGGGCCGGTGTGACCACCGGCAGGGCTGGGACTTCTGACGACATGTTGCGGCTCCGGCTGAAGAGGGTTCACCTCGTCGGCGCCGCAGCGCACATCACTGTCCGCCCGCCGAGCAGCACCTCTGGTGACCAGTAGTCAGTACGGGAGCGAAATGTAGGGCACGGGAGTGACCTGTGTCACTGGCCGCGACAGAACTTCTCGCAAGCCGGACGGACGGACCGGTCGAAAGGGTGCGTTCCGGTCACTCCGGCCGCTTGAGCCGGGTGATGAACTTGTACCGGTCGCCGCGGTAGATCGAGCGCACCCACTCCACCGGCTGGCCCTCGGTGTCGAAGGAGTGCCGGGAGAGCTGGAGCATCGGCAGCCCGAGGTCGGAGCCGAGCAGGCCGGCCTCGCGCGGGTCGGCCAGGGTGGTCTCGATCGTCTCCTCGGCCTCCGCCACCGTGACGCCGTAGACCTCGCGCAGCGCGGTGTACAGCGAGTTGTGCTTGGCCAGGTTGCGCCGCAGCGCGGGGAAGCGCTTGGCGGACAGGTGGGCCACCTCGATGGCCATCGGGTCGCCGTTGGCCAGGCGCAGCCGCTCGATCCGCAGCACCCGCCCACCGGACTTGATGTCCAGCAGCGGGGCCAGCCGCTCGTCGGCGGTGATGTAGCCGATCTCGATCAGCCGGGAGGTCGGCTCCAGGCCCTGGGCGCGCATGTCCTCGGTGTACGAGGTCAGCTGGAGCGCCTGGGCGACCTTGGGCTTGGCGACGAAGGTGCCCTTGCCCTGGATGCGCTCCAGACGGCCCTCGACGACCAGCTCCTGCAAGGCCTGCCGGACGGTGGTCCGCGAGGTGTCGAACTGCGCCGCCAGCGCGCGCTCCGGCGGGACCGGCGTACCGGCCGGCTGGACCTCCGTCAGCTGGAGCAGGTGGCGCTTGAGGCCGTAGTACTTGGGGACGCGGGCCGCCGTGTCGGTGGCAGGTCCGGACTGTGCCGGCACCGTGGTTCCTCCGGAGAGGTCCGACGTGTCCCTGTCGCCGCTCATGGCCGCTCTCACTCCTCGCAGTGCAGCCGTCACCGGCTCCTCCATCGATGTATCAGCACATGGTTGCACGCGGGGGCCGGTCGGCGTGAGTTCCCTTCGGCAACCAAAATCCGGCGACCCCCCGGCGGCGGGCTCCCGGCGGATCGCCGGAGGCCCGCCGCCGGGGGGGGTGGTGGGGTCAGCCCGGCTGGGCGGTGCTCACGCCCAGACCGGCCAGCGCCTCGGCCGCGGCGATGCCGCAGACCCGCGACCCGCCGTGCGTGGCCAGCACCGCGACCCCCCGGGCACCGAAGACCTCGGCGACGCCGTGCGCGGTGCCGATCTCCACCACCACCGCGTCCGGACGGGCCTCGACCAGGGCGAGCGCGGCGCGCAGCATCCACGGGTGCCGGTGCACGTCGCGGACCACCAGCACCAGCCCGCGGCCGATCGCGGCGCCCAGCAGCGGGGCCGTGTCGACCTCCGCCCCGTCCGCCGCCACCGGGACGTGCAGCAGGCCGGAGCCCTCCATCCGGGTCGCCGGGGCGTTCACCCGGGCCCGGGTGGTGCCGGGAATCAGCTCGGCGAGCGGGCCGGACACGCCCCACGGCGTCTCCTCGCCGACCGCGATGTTGGCACCGGGGGAGAACTCGACCACGTGCGGCACGCCCTCGACCGGGCGGAGCTCGCCGTGCACCCGCAGCGCCCGGCGGGCCGCCGCGAGACCGATCCCGACCTCGCCGTGGGTGCCCACCTGGGACTGCCGGACGGCGGCCGACCAGCGGGCGACCGCCCGGTTGCGCTCGGCCGCCAGGTGCAGGCGCTCGGCGGACAGCCGGCCCTCCCGGACGGCCCAGACCAGGGCGTCGCGCAGGTACAGGAAGGCGGCCTCGTCCTGGAGCCCGCCGCCGACGCAGATGGTGTCCGCCCCGGCGGCGATCGCCTGGACGGCCCCCGCCGCGACGCCGTGGGTGCCGGAGATGGCGCCCATCTCGATGCCGTCGGTGACGATCAGCCCGTCGAAGCCGAGCTCCTCGCGGAGCAGGCCGGTCAGGATCGCCGAGGACATCGTGGCGGGCAGCCGCTCGTCGTAGGCGGGGAAGAGGATGTGGGCGGTCATGATGCTCTTCACGCCGGCCGCGATGGCGGCCCGGAAGGGCAGCAGGTGCTCCTGGAACTGCTCCTGGCTCAGGTCGATCCGGGGCAGCCCGAGGTGGGAGTCGCCGGTGGTGTCGCCGTGGCCGGGGAAGTGCTTGGCGCAGGCGGCCACACCGGCCGACTGCAGGCCGCGGACGTAGGCGGCGGTGTGCCGGGCCGCGAGGTCGCCGTCGTCCCCGAACGAGCGGACCCCGATGACCGGGTTGAGCGGGTTGGAGTTGACGTCGGCGCTCGGCGCGTAGTCGAGGTTGACGCCGACCGTGGCGAGGTCGAAGCCGATCGAACGGGCCACCCGTTCGGTCAGGTCGACGTCGTCGACCCGGCCGAGCGCGAGGTTGCCCGGGTAGGAGGAACCGGCCGTCACCTCCAAGCGGGTGACGTCGCCGCCCTCCTCGTCGGTGGCGATCAGCAGGTCCGGGTTGAGCGCGTACAGCTCCCCGGTCAGCTGCGCCACCTGCTGGGGAGTGCGGATGTTGCGGCCGAACAGGGCCACCCCGCCCAGCTCCCCCGACCCCAGTCTCCGGCGCAGCCAGTCGGGCGCGGTCAGGCCGGCGAATCCTGGCTGGAGGACCGCTCCGGCGTCCGTCAGGAGTTCGACGCTTTCCGTTCCGGGAGTCGCCATGGTTCCTTCCCTGGGGGGTGGGGTGCTGGAGGTGCGGTGGGGTGAGGAAGGGGGCCTAGCCCTTGACCGCACCGGCGGTGAGACCCGCCGACACCTTCTTCTGGAAGATCACGAACATGAGGATCACGGGCAGCGAGACCAGCAGGGCGCCGGCCATCTGGGCGCCGTAGTCCGCGCCGCGGGTGGGGGTGGTGGCGTAGAACGTCAGCCAGGCCATCGAGGTCTGCTTGCCGCCGCTGCTGAGCATGGTGTTGACGACGATGAACTCGTTCCAGGCCTGGATCCAGCTGTACACGCCGGTGGTGATCAGACCGGGCAGGGTCAGCGGCAGGATCACCCGGAAGAAGGCGCCCCACTTGGTGCAGCCGTCGACCATGGCGGCCTCGTCCAGCTCCGCCGGGATGTTCACGATGAACGAGCGCAGGGTCCACACCACGTAGGGGACGGTGAAGACCAGGTACGCGAGGACCACGCCGAACAGCGAGCTGGTCAGCCCGGCCTCGTTCATCACCACGTACAGCGGGATGAGGATCGCCAGCAGCGGCACCATCTGGACCACGAGCATCGTGACGATGAAGAAGTTGCGGCCGCGGAAGTCGAACCGGGCGACCCCGACGGCCGCCAGGAAGCCGATCACCAGGCCGAGCAGCACCGAGCCGACGGTGATCACGGCGGTGTTCTGCAGGGCCGGCAGGAAGGCCTTGTCGTCGAAGATCGTCGAGTAGCTGTCGAACGAGAACGAGCTGGGCCAGAAGGTCGGGTCCTTGGAGATCAGGTCCTTGTTCGTCTTGAACGTGGTGATGATCATCCAGTAGATCGGGAAGCCCATCACGGCGGCGAAGCCGAGACCGACGGTGTTCCAGACCCAGGTCATGCCCCGGCTCTCACCGGTCGTGCGGACCTTGGCCCGCACCTTGGGGGCGGCGGCCGGTCCGGCCGGGCGGTCCGTCTGCACGTCAACGGTGGTCATCGCTCGTTGGCTCCGATCTTGAGCATCTGGCGGATGTAGAAGACCAGCACCGCCAGCATGAGGAGGATCATGGCGATCGAGATCACCGAGCTGTCGCTGTACTTCGAGGCGACGATGCCCTTCTCGTAGAGGTAGATCCCGATGGTCCAGTAGCCGTCCTCGGGCGAGGTGTTGCGGATCGAGAAGATCTGCGCGAACACCTGGAAGTCCCAGATGAAGCTGAGCGCGGTGGTCACCAGCAGGAACGGCCGGATGACCGGGATCACCACGTGCCGGAAGGACTGCAGGGCGCCGGCGCCGTCCAGCTTGGCGGCCTCCATCAGCTCCTTGGGCACCTGGGTCAGCGCGGCGTTCAGGCCGAGCACCAGGAAGGGCAGCGCGCCCCAGATGATGACCGAGGCGCAGACCACGTAGAGGCCGACGGTCGGGTCGCCGAACCAGTCGTAGTGCTTGACCGACTCGTCGCCGGTGAGCAGGAAGCCGATGTAGTCGACCACCCCGCCGTTGCTGGCGAACAGCCAGCGGAAGACGGTGCCGCTGACCAGCGCGGGAATGGCCCAGACGAACATCATCACGGTGATGACGGTGACCTTGACCCAGTTCGAGACCCGGTTCAGGAGCAGGGCGAACAGCATGCCCAGCACCATCGAGAGGATGACCAGCTCCGCCGTGAAGTAGAGCGAGCGCAGCACCACGTCCCAGAACTGGCCGTCGCCCAGGATCTTCCCGAAGCCCTCGAACCCGATGTACTTCCCCAGCGACGGGTTGACGATGTAGGCGTACCGGTTGATGTTCTGGAACGCGAGGTCGAACAGTCGGAACAGCGGGTACGCCATGATGCCCAGCAGCACGGCGGCGGCCGGGAGGATCAGCGCGTAGGGGATGTGGTGGCCGGCGGCGAAGAAGCCGCGGCGCTGGGCCGGCGCCGGCAGTCCGGGCGGGGCGGCCGATTCGGACCGCGTCGGGGTCTCGTTGGTAGTCACACTCATCAGGGTCCTTCCCGGGCCCGCGGAACTGGCTGGTGGGTCCTGGCGCGCGGGTGGGCAGTCCGCGTGTGCCGCGAACTGCCCACCCCCTCTGCGCTCAGCGCTGGCAGGCCCCGGAGCCCCGGCGGGCTCCGGAGGGCGCTGCGGTCAGCCGGTTCAGCCGTTCAGGTCCTTGACGATGGTGTCCTGAGCCTTCTTCAGCTCGGCGGCGGCGTCACCACCGGCGGCGATGGCACCGAAGGCGTTCTTCAGCGCGGTCTCGTCGGCGCCGGACCACAGCGGCGAGTTCGGGATGAACCAGGTCGAGCCCTCGGCCGCGTCACCCGCGGCCTTGTTCTCCGGCTTGGCGGCCTTGTAGGCGGCGACCAGGGTCTTGTTGTTCGGGATCGCGAACTTCGCCAGCTCGGTCTGCTGCTTGGTGTTGGTGTAGATCTGCAGGAAGGTGGCGCCCAGACCGGCGTTGGCCGCCTTGGCCGGGACGGCCAGGTCGGAGCCGCCGAGGAAGGCCGGGGTCGGGGCGCCCGCGGTGGTGCCCGGGAGGGCGATGGTGGCGAGCTTGTCGGCCAGGGACGGGTCGCCGGTCTTCGGGTCGATGACCGAGCCGACCTCCCAGCCGGCGCCGATGATGGCGGCGATGTTGCCCTTGGCCATCAGGGCGTCCTGGGTGGCCTCGTCGGTGGTGGTGCCGCCGACCGAGAACTCCTTCTGGAGCTCGTTCCAGGTCTTGATGCCCTCGACGAACTTCGGGTCGGTCAGGGTGCCGGTGAACTTGTCGCCGTCCTTCTTGGCGATGACGTTCTTGACGCCGTAGGAGCCGGCGCCGAAGGCGGTGGCGGTGTACCAGTTCTGGCCCGGGATGTAGAGGGACGAGAAGCCGGGGACGCTCGCGTTGGCGGCCTTGACCTTGGCCAGGCCGGCCTTCAGCTCGTCCAGGGTGGTCGGCGGGTTGGTGACGCCGGCCGCCGCGAAGAGGTCCTTGCGGTAGATCAGGACGCGGGCACCCGCGTAGTACGGCACGGCGAAGGTCTTGCTGCCGTCCGCGCTCTGGCCGGAGGCGGCCAGTGAGTCCAGCCACTTGTCCGAGTTGTCGAACTGGCCCTTGACGCCGGTCAGGTCGACGAACGAGCCGGCCTCGATGTACTTGGCGGCCTGGGTGTTGCCGAGCTCCAGGGCGTCCGGCGCGTTGCCGGAGAGCAGCGCGGTGTCGAGCTTGGTGGTGTAGTTGGTCCAGGTCTGCCACTCGATCTTCAGGGTGGCGCCGGTCTCCTCCTCGAACTGCTTCTTGGCCGCGTCGACAACCGCCGGCCAGCCCTTCTGGGCGTCGTCCATCAGCCAGACGGTGACGGTCTTGCCCTTGCCGTCCTTGCTCAGCGTGGCCTGCTTGGCGTCACCACTGCCGGACGAGCCGGACGAGGAGCAAGCGGACGCGACGAGCACGGTGGCAATGGCGGCCACGGCTGCGATCTTGCGGTTCAAACCATCCTCCATAGGGATGAGCAAGGAGTGGCACCGGGCTGCCGGGCCAGAGCCCTGAGCTTCGCTGTGCCTGTGGGGGGATGTCACCGGATGGCGCGGATACGAACTGCCGGGAGTGGCGGTGCAATCCGTGCGGTGGAGTAGACCATTGGTTTAGACCAACGCCTGGAGATTGGCATGGACCAATGAAGGGCGTCAAGGGTTCCCCAGACGTCTGTGCAAGCCGTTACCAACGCTTGATGCGACCGTGCACTGCCGGTGGCCGGGGAGGGTTGGTCCGGACCAACCCTCCCGGGCAAATGCCGTTCAATCAGGTCAAATTGGGGCGACCGGCACCTGAACGCCCTCGGGGCGGGTGTGCGCCTTAACGGGGCATTAAGGGGGCCTCGATCGCTTTGTCCCCGTTTTCTTTGACGCGCACCGCTCAGGTCTGACAACGGGTCTGCAACGGAACCCGCGTGCGGCGCGATCGCGCGTTGACGCACCAAGTGGTCTAGGCCAGTATCCGAGAAATCCGGTCTGTTCCACAGCGCAGACCTCATCTGTAAACCGGAGGAATGCGTGAAGCGTCAGGTCTTGGCGGCCCTCGGTGTGACGGTCCTGCTGGCGACCGCCGTGGGTTGCGCGTCCGGCGGTCCGGCCGCCTCGAAGTCCTCGGCCGCCGTCGACCCGAGAACGGCCACCGGCACGGTCACGGTGTGGCTCATGAACGAGGCCCAGACCACCTGGCCCGAGCTGGTCCAGCAGGTCAACGACGAGTTCGCGGCCAAGTACCCCAAGGTCGAGCTCAAGCTGAGCTACCAGACCTGGACGGACAAGATCGCCAACCTGGACGGTGCCATCAAGGCCGGCAACGCCCCCGACGTCGTCGAGCTCGGCAACACCGAGACGATGAAATACATCCTCACCGGCGCGCTGGCCCCGGTGGACCGCTCGTCCTTCGAGAACAACGGCACCTGGATCAAGGGCCTCGCCGACACCTGCACCTACCAGGACAAGCTCTACTGCGTTCCGTACTACGCGGGCGCCCGGGTCGGCATCTACAACTCGCAGCTGTTCCAGGACGCCACCGGCAGCGCGGACGTCCCGAAGACCGAGGACGAACTGTTCGCGGCACTGGACAGGATCCAGGCGAAGAACAGGGGCAACGCGGGATTCTCCGCGCTCTACCTGCCCGGCCCGTACTGGTACGCGGCGATGTCGTACGTGACCGCCTACGGCGGGGCCATCGCCCGCTTCGACGGCGCCGGCAACTGGCACGGCACGCTGAGCGACCCCAAGTCCCAGCAGGGCGTCCAGCACTTCGTCGACCTGGTGAAGAAGTACAACCGGGGCGACTGGAAGGTCAACGAGCTCAACCAGGCGAACGTCCTGGGCAAGGGCAAGGCCGCGATGCTCTACGGCAACGGCTGGGAGGTCTCGGTCGCCGTCGCGCCGATCACCGGCGACCCCAGGCTCAAGGACACCGTCAAGCTGGCCGGCATGCCGGGCCCGAACGGCAAGCCGCTGCCCTCCTTCATCGGCGGCTCCGACCTGGCCGTGACCGCCAAGTCCCAGGCGCCCGCCCTCGCGGCGGACTGGATCCGGATGTTCACCTCCGCCAAGTCCCAGCAGGTCCTGGTGGACAAGGACACCCTGCCGAACAACCTCGACCAGCTCGCCCCGCTGCGGACCAAGCCCGCCACCGCGGCCGCCGCCAACGCGGTGCCGGACGCCTGGTTCATCCCGATGGCACCCGGCTGGGGCGCGGTCGAGAAGCAGAACATCCTGGTGAACATGCTCAACGACGTCCTCAAGGGGAAGTCCGTCGAGGAGGCGACCAAGGCCGCCGACGCCCAGATCGACCAGCTGATCAACAACCCGTCCTGAGCCGGCCCGACCGGGGGCGGGCGTCCCGGGAGGTGAACCGCGGTGTGCCTCCCGGGCACCGCACCCGTAGGATCGTCGGTGGGCGCCCGCACCACCGGCGCCCGCAGCGAGTGTGCGGACTCGCCGCCGTAGAGGTCCCCGCCGGGCAGCCGCCCGCCGCGGGGTAGATCCATCTCATCGGAGGCACATCAGATGTCCGACCCGCAGACTGTCTCTTCCGTCCCCGGCAGGATCATGGCGGCGGAGATGGCCGAGCAGCCGGCCGTCCTGCAGCGCATCCTCGACGAGGGCGCTCCGAAGATCCGCGAGATCGCCGCCGAGATCGCCGCCCGGAACCCGCGCTTCGTCCTGCTCACCGCCCGCGGCACGTCCGACAACGCGGCGCTGTACGCGAAGTACCTGATCGAGGTCCTGCTGGGCAAGCCGGCCGGCCTGACCTCGATGTCCACCACCACCGCGTACGGGGCCAAGCCCGATCTCACGGACGTGCTGGTCGTCACCGTCAGCCAGTCCGGCGGCTCGCCCGACCTGGTGGCGTCCACCAAGGCGGCCCGCGAGGCCGGCGCGATCACGCTCGCCGTGACCAACAACGCCGCCTCGCCGCTGGCCGAGGTCTCCGAGTTCCACATCGACGTGCTGGCCGGACCGGAGAAGGCGCTGCCGGCGACCAAGACCTACACGGCCGAGCTGCTCGCGCTCTACCTGCTGGTCGAAGGCCTGCGGGGCGGCGACGGCGCGGCCGCCAAGGTGCTGCCCGGCCTCGCGGCCACCGTCCTCGGCCGGCAGGCCGAGGTGAGGGCCCTGGCCGAGCGGTACCGCTTCGCCCAGCGCCTGGTCATCACCTCGCGCGGCTACGGCTACCCGACCGCCCGCGAGGCGGCGCTCAAGCTGATGGAGACCACCTACATCCCCGCCTCGCCGTTCTCCGGCGCGGACCTGCTGCACGGGCCGCTGGCGATGGTGGACAACGTCTCGCCGGTCATCGCGATCGTGCCGGACGGCAAGGGCGGCGAGGCGCTCCAGCCCGTGCTGGACCGCCTGCGCGGCCGCGGCGCGGACCTGGTCGTGGTCGGCCAGCAGGACCAGGTCGACCGGGCCTCCGCCGGGTTCGCCCTGCCGGCCGGGGTGCCCGAGGAGGTCCAGCCGATCCTGGAGATCCTGCCGCTCCAGCTGCTCGCCTACGAGGTGACCATCGCCCGCGGCCAGGACCCGGACGCGCCGCGCGCGCTCGCGAAGGTCACCGAGACTCACTGACGCGCGCCCCACACCGCAGCACAGGAGGCCCCCGCCGAACGGCGGGGGCCTCCTGATGTGCGGGGGAGCGTGCGCGCGGTGCCGGGCGCCGGACAGGGTGCCGGGGTGCCGGGTGTGGGGCGCGGGATGCGGGATGCGGAAAACACTACGGGCCACGGCGCCGACACAGGACCCTCAACCTGTGCGGCACCGCAGCCCGGAGCTGTCGTCGGACGCCTGGCCGGAGGGGAGTTGTGCGGGACTCCCGTTCGGCGGTGTCCGACCGAGGAGTCGCCGCGCGCGGTCAGGGCAGTGTGCGCGGGGGGCTTCTCCTTGGTGCATGTTCATTGTGGACTAGACCAATCTGGGTTGTCCAGAGGAGTGCCGAAATTGGTCTGGACAACATCGCGGGCAGGGCCTGTCCGACGACGTCCGGCGTCGCGCGCCGGGCGGGAGCCGTCGGACGGGCGCCGGTCCGGCAGGCCGTGCCGCGGGGCGGTTGACTAGGCTCGGCGTGTGCCCTCGCTGAACGAACTCGTCCGCCGCCACACCACCCTCACCGGTGCCGACGTGGAGTGGCTCCACCTGCTGGTCTCGGAGTGGCAGCTGCTCTCCGACCTCTCCTTCGCGGATCTGGTGCTCTGGATCCCCACCTGGGACGGCATCCGGTACGTCTCGGTGGCCCAGATGCGGCCGAACACCGGTCCGACCTCGTACCACGACGACATGGTCGGCCACCTGGTGCCGCGCGGTCGCCGGCCGCTGCTGGACGCGGCCTTCGACGAGGGGCGGATCGTGCGGGAAGGGGATCCGGAGTGGCGCGAGGAGGTGCCGGTCCGGGTCGAGTCGATCCCGGTCCGCCGGGAGGGCCGGGTGCTGGGCGTGATCGCCCGCAACACCAACCTGCTGACCGTCCGCACCCCGAGCCGGCTGGAGCTCACGTACCTGCAGAGCGCCTCCGACCTGGCCCAGATGATCGCCGCGGGCACCTTCCCGTACCCGGGCGAGCAGGCCGACATGGACGCCGCCCCGCGGGTCGGCGACGGCCTGATCCGGCTGGACGTGGACGGGGTGGTCACCTACGCCAGCCCCAACGCGCTCTCCGCGTACCACCGGATCGGGCTCAGCACCGACCTGGTGGGCAGCCACCTCGGCCGCGCCACGGCCGAGCTGGTGCCGCCCTCGCGCGGCGCCGTGCACGAGGCCCTGGTGAAGATGGCCAGCGGATGGGCTCCCCGGCAGACCGAGGTGGAGGCGCAGGGCGGCGTGGTCACGCTGCGGACCATCCCGCTCAAGCCGAAGGGCGTCCTGACCGGGTCGCTGGTGCTGTGCCGGGACGTCACCGAACTGCGGCGCCGCGACCGGGAGCTGATGACCAAGGACGCCACCATCCGGGAGATCCACCACCGGGTGAAGAACAACCTGCAGACCGTGGCGGCCCTGCTGCGGCTGCAGTCCCGCCGGATGGACTCCGACACCGGACGGGCCGCGCTGGACGAGGCGGTGCGGCGGGTCGGTTCGATCGCGATCGTGCACGAGACGCTCTCGCAGGCCCTGGACGAGCAGGTCGCCTTCGACGAGATCGCCGACCGGGTGCTGGCGATGTGCGTCGAGCTGTCCCAGGACGGGCGGGTGGCGACCCGGCGGACCGGCAGCTTCGGCATCCTGTCGGCGGAGATCTCCACCCCGCTGGCGATGATCCTCACCGAGGTGCTGCAGAACGCCCTGGAGCACGCCTTCGGCCCCTCCTCCTCGGGCAACCTGGAGGTCAGCGCCCTGCGCGGGCGCGCCCCGGCGACCGGGATGGGCTGGTCGGACAGCTGGAACGGCGGAGCCAAGCCGGACGAGTACCTGCTGATCACGGTGCAGGACGACGGCAAGGGCGTGCCCGAGGGGTTCGACCCGCAGCAGAGCGGCAACCTCGGCCTGCAGATCGTCCGCACGCTGGTGACCGGCGAGCTCGGCGGCACCTTCGACATGGTCGCGGTGCCGGAGGGCGGCACCAAGGTCGTCCTGGAGATCCCGGTGCCGTAGCGCGGTACGCGCGGGCCGGCGGGCGAGCGGGCCGCCGGCCGGGAAAGAGCCGGCGGGCGGGAAAAAGAAACGAGGCCCTGTCGACCGGGGGGGGTGGGTCGACAGGGCCTCTCAACCCGCTCCGGCCGTCGGGGGGAGTCGGCCGGAACGGGGGCTCTGGGTGGCGCGACGCCCGCCCCGCGTGTTGCACACGGTGAGCGCCTGAGCTCCACAATATTGCTCTCAGTGAGCAGTATCAAGTGCCTGGGCTGCTCGCGTCGTCGGACCTCGCCTGAACGGGGTCCGTGATGCGGAAGGCTCGGCCGTCCGATGCGGCGGAGCCCTTGATCATGGGTTGATCGTCTTGCTGCTTGACGGTGCGTCAGGCGGTGCGGGCGCGGTTGCGGGCGGCGCGACGCTTCATCGCACGACGCTCGTCCTCGCTCATTCCGCCCCAGACGCCGGCGTCCTGGCCGGTCTCCAGCGCCCACTGCAGGCACTGCTCCATGACGGGACAGCGGCGGCACACGGCCTTGGCTTCCTCGATCTGCAGCAGAGCAGGACCGGTGTTCCCGATCGGGAAGAACAGCTCCGGGTCCTCTTCGCGGCAGACAGCGCGGTGGCGCCAGTCCATGGTCGTCCAACTCCTCCGGTCGGCAGGCTGTGGCCCGGCCGACTCACTCGATGGCTTGTGAATGTGAACGCTTTCACGAATCCCGCAACAGCAAAAGGGACCAAAGGCCCATCGGGCCCGGGTGGTCTGTGCTGGGGTGGGGTTCCGGCTATCAAGGGATGTGTCGCGATGTGTGCTGCGACGTGTCCCGATCGCCATGTAGAGGTTCGCAAACCTCGGGCTCGGATACAACCCCCTTCGGGGAGGAATTTTTGATTCTTCGGTGTCGCCTAGCTCACAGCCCGTACTTCTATGGGGTGAAGGGGGCTAGCGCGTTCGAGAAGAAGGGCGGGACCCCCTTCTGGTCACACAATCACACGCAGTGCCCGCCGAACGCCTGTGAAACTGACGCGACTCCTGTCTCCAAGGTGGTCCCCGTCGACCTGAAACGGGGCCGGTTCCTGTGAAACCAAGGTGAAGTGCCGGACGTCGTGATAGGAGACGACGTGCTTGCCGGACGGCCCGGAGGGCTGGGAGCCCTCGTCCGTAGGGGCGTGCGAGCGCAGAATCTGACGGACCGTTCGAGCGGTGCCGAACGCGGTCATTCGAGTGATGCCGAAGACGTCCAGGTCGGTGTCGAAGGAGGCGGAGGGCGAGGGGAGCACCGGACGGTTGCCCAGGAAGGTCCATGGCGAGGTGTTGGAGACTATGGCCAGAACCAGGCCCGGAACGGGCTCCTGGCCGTTCATTTCCAGGGTGACCGGCCCTGAACGGCGGTGTTCACGCTCCGTGACGTAGTGCCGGAGGGCCTGGTTGACGTAGAGGGCGTGGGTGGACTTCCGCCCCGCCCTGCGCTGCTGCTCCACCCGCCCCACCACGCCGGCGTCGAAGCCGAGGCCGGCGGTGAAGGTGAACCAGCGGTCCGGCAGCCCCTCGGTCATCGCCTTGCCCAGGCCCACGGCCCGCTCCCGCCCCTGCTCCAGCGCGTCCAGCAGGGCGCCGGTGGCCTCCACTGGGTCGTTCGGCAGCCCCAGGGCGCGGGCGAAGACGTTGGTGCTGCCGCCCGGCACCACCGCCAGCCGCGGCACCCGCTCGGCCGGCCCGTTCGCGAGCAGCCCGTTGACCACCTCGTTGACCGTACCGTCGCCCCCGAGCGCGACCACCAGGTCCACCGAGCCGCCCGCCGCCGCCTCGCGCGCCAGGTCGCGGGCGTGGCCGCGGTACTCGGTGTGGGCCACGTCCAGCTTCAGATCGCTGCGCAGCGCATGGGTGAGCACGTCCCGGGTCCGGCTGCTGGTGGTGGTCGCCTTGGGGTTCACGACCAGGAGAGCGCGCATGGCGCCAGCCTACGGGGCAGTTCCGGACGGACGGCGGATACCCTGCTGGAGTGACCGCAGAAACCCCCGCTCCCGCCGCCGCACCCGACCGCCCCGCCCCGCTGCTCGTCGGTGCGGGGATCACCGCCCTGGAGGGCGCCGCACTGGCCGGGTGGGGCGTCTACGACCTCGTCGCCGGCCTGCTCGGCGACTCGGCGGCGCTGGGCCGCAGCGAGGCGGGCGGGCTGGTGCTGCTGCTGATGGGCCTGCTGCCGCTGCTGGCGGGCCGGGCGCTGCTGCGCGGCCGGCGCTGGGGCCGCAGCCCGGCGGTGCTGACCAACTCGATCTGCCTGCCGGTGGCCTACTACATGGGGCAGACCGGCGGTGTGATGGTCGGGGCCGCGGTGGCCGTGGCGGTGCTGGGGCTGGCCGGGATCGTGGCCCTGCTCAACCCGAAGGTCACGGCCCTGCTCTACCGCCCGGAGGCGTGAGCCGCGGGCACGCGGACGGCCGGCGGCCGGAGGGCTGATCCCTCCGGCCGCCGGCCGTTCGTCCGTTCCGGTCGCCGCTCGTCACTCCTCGACGAGCAGCTTCTCCCGCAGTTGTGCCAAGGTCCGGGCGAGGAGTCTGGACACGTGCATCTGCGAGATGCCGACCTCGGCGGCGATCTGCGACTGCGTCATGTTCCGGAAGAACCGCAGCACCAGGATCTTCTGCTCGCGCGGGGGCAGCTGGGCCAGCAGCGGTTTCAGCGACTCCCGGTACTCGACGCCCTCCAGCGCCTCGTCGGTCGCGCCCAGGGTGTCGGCCACCGCCGGGGACTCGTCGTCGCTGTCCGGGACGTCCAGCGAGAGGGTGGAGTACGCGTTGGCGGACTCCAGGCCCTCCAGCACGTCCTCCTCGGAGATCCCGAGGTGCTCCGCCAGCTCGTGCACGGTCGGCGAGCGGCCGTGCCGCTGGGAGAGCTCGCTGGTCGCGGTGGTCAGCGAGAGCCGGAGCTCCTGGAGCCGCCGCGGGACGCGGACGGCCCAGCCCTTGTCCCGGAAGTGCCGCTTGATCTCGCCCACGATGGTCGGGGTGGCGTAGGTGGAGAACTCCACCCCGCGCTCGTGGTCGAACCGGTCCACGGACTTGATCAGGCCGATGGTGGCGACCTGGGTCAGGTCGTCCAGCGGCTCGCCCCGGTTGCGGAAGCGCCGGGCCAGGTGCTCCACCAGCGGGATGTGCATCCGGACCAGCTGGTTGCGGATCTCCACCCGCTCCGGGGAGCCCTCCGGCAGCCCGGCCAGCCGGACGAACAGGGCCCGGGCGGCCTCCCGGTCCGGCGCGCCGGAGCGGTGCGCCTGGGCGGGCACGCTGCTGCGGACAGCCTCCGCGGCCGCCCGCAGCTCGGCCGCGTCGGGCTCGCTCGCGGGCACCGCCTCGGGCCGCTCTGGCGTCGGATCGGTCGGCTGGGTCATCCGGTGGGAGTCCTTCGGGTGGGCGTCGGGTTGGGCGGCGGTGCGGGCGGCGCCGGCCTGGGTCGGTACGGCAGGGCCGGCCGTACCGCGGTCGAGCACCGCGGACTCGGCACGGACGGTCAGGTCGGCGGCGGCCGGGCCAGCGGCGGCTGCTGTGCGGTCCAGATCACTCACGGCGATCACCCGTTCCGTTCCGGGAGCACTTCTCACTGGTTGTACCGCAGAGCACTGCGATACGGGGCGCCGTACGCGCGGTGAATACGACACCGTGCGTACGGCGGGGACTGCGGGCACGAGGGGCTACAGCGGGGTCGAGGCCCCGCCGCGCTTCTTGTGCAGACTGATGCTGACCGTTTTGTCCTCTCCGACCGAGGATTCCACCTCGCCGGCCAGCGCGGAGAGCACCGTCCAGGCGAAGGTGTCCCGCTCGGGGGCCCGCCCGTCGGTGGTCGGTGCGCTGACCGTGACCCGCAGGGAGTCGCCGACCAGCCGGAACTCGCAGCTCAGGACGGACCCGGGCACCGCCTGCTGGAGCAGGATGGCGCAGGCCTCGTCCACCGCGATCCGGAGATCCTCGATCTCGTCCAGGGTGAAGTCCAACCGGGCCGCGAGACCGGCCGTCGCCGTTCGCAGTACCGAGAGGTAGGCCCCCGCAGCGGGCAGCCGGACCTCCACGAAGTCCTTCACTCCGGGCTCGCCGTCGATCTGGGACACCCTCACCTCCTGGGTGACGCGCGGTGCTTGCGGCCGAACGGCCGCGGCACTTCCTCTTGCATGGCTCAACTGCTTCGCCCCAACTGTCCAGAGGGGTGGTGCGGTACGTACCGGTCATACCCACTCGGGAGGGCCGGAACGCCGCGCATCCGCCCGTGACGTTACCGCGATCGGGGGACGGATGTCGTGATCTTCGGCCACCGTCACGGGAACGGGCGAACCCGGCGGCCGCCACGGGCTCAGCGCGGGGTCGATCCGAGCGCGGCGAGCGGCCCGTCGGTGAGGCGGTAGACCGTCCAGCCGTCCATCGGAACGGCGCCCAGCGAGCGGTAGAAGCCGATCGAGGGCTCGTTCCAGTCCAGCACCGACCACTCCATCCGGGAGTAGCCGCGTTCCACGCAGATCCGCGCCAGCTCGGTCAGCAGCGCCTTGCCGTGACCGCCGCCGCGGTTGCCGGGGCGCACGTAGAGGTCCTCCAGGTACACCCCGTGGGTACCCCGCCAGGTGGAGAAGTTGCGGAACCACAGGGCGAAGCCGACCGCCTCGCCGGTGGCGTCGTCCTCGGCGATCAGACCGAACAGCGCCGGGTGCTCGCCGAACAGCGCGTCGCGCAGCTGCTCCTCGGTGGCCTTCGCCTCGTCCGGGGCCTTCTCGTACTCGGCCAGCTCGCGGATCAGGGCGTGGATGACGGGGACATCGGTGGTGACGGCGGTGCGGATCATACGGCGAGGGTACTCGGACGGGCCGGACCGGCGGGAGTGTCTTTCCGGGGGCGTGGACGGACGGCGTACGGGCGCCCGCAAGGGTCGAGCGCCGTCCCGCGCCCGGGTACGGCACTGCCCGGCGGGGCCGGGGCCGCCGCCGGGCAGTACTGAGGCCGGGTCAGGCCTTCTTGGTCTCCCAGAAGATGGTGTCGATCTGGGCGATCAGGTCGAGCAGGGCCTGGCCGGTGGCCGGGTCCGTGGACGCCTTGGCGGCCGAGGCGGCCTTGCCGGCGTGGTTGAACAGCTCGTGCAGCTGCGGGTAGGCCTCGAAGTGCGGGGCCTTGAAGTAGTCGGTGTGCAGCACGGAGAGGTGGTGCTTGACCAGCTCGGCGCGCTCCTCCTTGATCACGATCGCGCGCGCACGGAAGTGCGGGTCCTCGTTGGCCTGGTACTTCTCCTGAGTGGCCTTCACCGACTCGGCCTCGATCCGGGCCTGGGCCGGGTCGTAGACGCCGCAGGGGAGGTCACAGTGAGCGTGCGCGGTGACGCGCGGAGCAAACAGACGAGAGAACATGGGAGTCCTTCCTTGGATCGTCTTCCCGCGCCTGAGATTACCCTCACGCCCCCCAGGATTCTCGTCTGCCCCGGAGGCCCGGGACCAAAGTCGGAGGCCGAACCGGCCGATACCGGACGGCGCGCCGGGCCGCCGCCCGGCGGGTGCCCGCCGGCCCGGCACGGGTGACACTGGACCGGCGACAGCAGCGGACCCGAGGTCAGGAGTGAACGGATGCCGGTGAGTCGGCCGCAGGGCGGCGCGCCGTTCGGCGTGGTGGACGTGGCGGGCCCGTCGATGCGCAGGCTGCTCTCGGACGGGGACCGGGTGCTGGTGCGGTACGGCGCGCCGGTGCGCGCCGGTGCCGTGGTGCTGTTCCGGCACCCGTTCCAGCAGGACCTGCTGGTGGTCAAGCGGGCGGTGGGCCGCCGCCCGGGCGGCTGGTGGATGCTCTCGGAGAACCCGCTGGTGCACACCGACAGCCGGGAGTACGGCGCGGTGCCGCAGGAGCTGGTGCTCGGCCGGGTGCTGCTGCGGCTGCGGCCGTCACCGGCCTGGCTGGCCCCGGCGCCGTGGTTGGAGCGGGCACTGGCCCGCCGGCCGCTGGCCGGGGTGCCCGCGCTGACGGCCCGGTTCGGGGTGCTCCCGCCGGTGGACCTCAGCCCCGGGGAGTGAGCTGAGCGGCCTGCTGGGCCTCCTCGCGCTTGCGGGCGCGGTAGGCGGCGACGTTGGCCCGGGTCGCGCAGCGGTCGGAGCAGTAGCGGCGGGAGCGGTTGGTGGAGGTGTCCAGGTAGGCGTTGCGGCAGGGGGCGGCCTGGCAGATGCCGAGCCGGTCGACGCCGAGCTCGGTCAGGTGGATGGCCAGGCCCATGCAGGCGACGGCCGAGTAGTTGGCGGCGGCGGTGGGGGCGTTGTCGGCGAGGTGCAGGTGCCAGTTCGGTCGGCCGCTCGCGTCCAGGTCGTCGTGGCCGGACACCATCGGGCTGACCGGGTACTCGACCATCAGGCTGTTCAGCAGGTCGACCGCCCGGACGTCCTCGCCCCCGGCGGCGGCCTCGAACACCCCGCGCAGCCTGGTCCGGACGGCCCGCAGCCGGGGCAGGTCGGACTCGTCGGCGAGGGCGGCGGCCCGGGAGGGCCCGGGGAACAGCGCGCGCACCGCGTCCACCGAGGTCAGCGCGTCGGTGCCGCGCTCGGGCTCCTCGCTGTTCACCAGCCGGACGGCGAAGTCGGCGTACGAGGCGAGCTCCACGGGGGTCCTTCCAGAGGCGGTAACGGGCGTACAGCCTCCAGGGTATTACGCTCCGGCCGGCGCCGTGGCGGCCCGCCCGCGGGGGCGCCGGCCCCGGGAACGCCGAACGGCCCGCCGGGGGATCCGGCGGGCCGTTCGGACGGGTCCTGCGGTCAGAGCACCTTGGAGAGGAAGGCCCTGGTCCGCTCGTGCTGGGGGTTGCCGAGCACCTCGCGCGGGTGGCCGGACTCGACCACCACGCCGCCGTCCATGAAGACCAGCGCGTCGCCCACCTCGCGGGCGAAGCCCATCTCGTGGGTGACCACGATCATGGTCATGCCGTCCTCGGCGAGCCCCCGCATGACGTCGAGGACGTCACCGACCAGCTCCGGGTCGAGCGCGGAGGTGGGCTCGTCGAACAGCATCAGCTTGGGCTTCATCGCCAGCGCGCGGGCGATGGCCACCCGCTGCTGCTGGCCGCCGGACAGCTGGGAGGGGTAGCTCCTGGCCTTGTCGGCCAGCCCGACCCGCTCCAGCAGGGCCATGCCCCGCTCCCTGGCCTCGGCCTTGCTCTCGCTCTTGACCTGCACCGGCGCCTCGATGACGTTCTCTATGGCGGTCATGTGCGGGAAGAGGTTGAAGCGCTGGAAGACCATGCCGATGTCGCGACGCTTCATCGCGACCTCGCGGTCCTTGAGCTCGTAGAGCTTGTCGCCCTTCTGGCGGTAGCCGACGAGCTCGCCGTCCACCCAGAGCCGGCCGGCGTTGACCTTCTCCAGGTGGTTGATGCAGCGCAGGAAGGTGGACTTGCCGGAGCCGGACGGGCCGATCAGGCAGAACACCTCGCCCTGCTTGACCTCCAGGTCGATGCCCTTGAGCACCTCGACCAGGCCGTACGACTTGCGCACGCCCTCGGCCCGGACCATCTGGGTGCCCGGCTGGGCGTCGGCGGGGGTTCCGGTCAGATCGGTCATGACAGACCGCCTCCTTCGCCGCCGCTGCCGTCGGTTCCGGTCTCGGCGGGCTTCGGCGCCGGCTTCGGGCCGGCACCCTTGAACAGGCCCCGAATGCGCTGGATCGGGGTGGGCGGCAGGGCCCGGTTGGAGCCGCGGGCGTAGTGCCGCTCGATGTAATACTGCCCGATCGTGAGGATCGAGGTCAGGAAGAGGTACCAGAGGCTGACCACGATCAGCAGCGGGATGCTCTGGAAGTTGCGCGAGTAGATGTTCTGCCCCGCGCGGAACAGCTCCTCCAGGGAGATGACGCTGACCAGCGAGGTGGTCTTCAGCATCGAGATGGTCTCGTTGCCGGTCGGCGGGATGATCACCCGCATCGCCTGCGGCAGGATGATCCGCCGCATGGTGTCGAAGCGGTTCATGCCGAGCGCCTGCGAGGCCTCGTGCTGGCCCTCGTCCACCGACTGGATGCCGCCTCGGACGATCTCCGCCATGTACGCGGCCTCGTTCAGGCCGAGGCCGAGCAGTGCCGCCACGAAGGTCGGGATCAGGACGTTGGTCTCCTGCGACCAGAACTCGGGACCGAACGGGATGCCGATCGAGAGCCTGGCCCACAGCACCCCGAGGAAGTTCCAGAACACCAGCTGGACCAGGACGGGAGTACCGCGGAACACCCAGATGTAGACCCAGGCGGTGCCGGAGAGCAGCGGGTTCGGCGACAGCCGCATGACGGCCAGCAGGATGCCGCCGATCACACCCATGATCATGGCGAGCGCGGTCAGCTCCAGGGTGACCAGCAGGCCGTGCAGGATGCGGTCGTCGAACAGGTACTGGCCGACGAGGTCCCACTTGAATGCCGGGACGGTGAGGATGGCGTGGATCAGCATCGCCGCGAGGACGAGGATGACGGCGGCGCCGACCCAGCGTCCGGGGTGGCGGACCGGGACGGCCTTGATGACTTCAGGCCGTCCCGGGGCAGCCGGCCCCTTGTGGAGAGAGTTCACTTTGTGGCCTCAGAACAGGTCGCTGTGGAACGAGAGGGACGAGGTCAGCTGGTGGCGCCGTTGAGCTGCGCCTTGTCGATCGCGCCGGCCTCGACGCCCCACTTCTGCAGGATCTGCTTGTAGGTCCCGTCGTCGATCAGGGACTGCACGGCGGCCTGGACCGCCGGGGTGAGCGCCGAGCCCTTGGCCAGCGCGATGCCGTACGGGGCGGAGTCGGTCGTCGGGCCGAGCTTCTCCAGCTGGCCGCCGGTCTGCTTGAGCGCGTAGTCGATGACCGGGGAGTCGGCCATCATGACCTGGTCGCGGCCGGAGACCACGGCGTTGGTGACGTCCGTCTGCAGGTCGAACTTGTCGCCGTCGTTGGGCACGGGGGGCTTGCCCGCGGCCACACAGGCCGGGTTGATCACGTCGACGATCTGGTCGGCCTGGGTGGTGCCGGTCTGGACGGCGACCTTCTTGCCGCACAGGTCGTCGGGGGAGATCTTGTCGGGGTTGCCCTTCTTGACCGCCATGCCGGTGCCGGCGGTGAAGTAGGTGACCATGTCGACCGACTGCTCGCGCTCCTTCGTGTCGGTGAAGGAGCTCATGCCGAGCTGGTACTTGTTGGCGCCGATGCCCGGGATGATCGCGGTGAAGCCGGCGTTCTGGACATCGGCCTTGAGGCCCAGCTTGGCGGCGACCGCGTTGGCCAGGTCGACGTCCATGCCGACGATGGTGCCCTTGTCGTCCTGGAACTCGTTCGGCGCGTAGGAGGCGTCCGAGCCGACGATCAGCTTGCCGCCCGACTTGAGGTCGGCGGGGACCAGAGCGGCCAGCGAAGGGTCGGCCGTCACGGCCTTGACCGAGGCGCTCGGGTTCACGGCGGACCCGGACGCCGAGCTGCTCGAACCGCTGCTGCCGCAGGCGGTCAGGAGCAGGGTGCCGGCGGCGAGGGCGGCGCCGGCGGCGACGAGGCGGGGGCGAAGGGTGCGGGCGGTCATCAGGGGGATCTCCTCCTGTAGGAGAGTCGGGCGGGGCGCGCCGCGGGGGGAGCGGTGCACCATGTCCGGCGGCTCGGCGTCATTGCCGAGTCCGGCCACTACCGGTCGTTCGGTTGTGCTGGTCCTGCCTGAATTTCTGTCGCCACCCTCCGCCGAGGTGGACGAAAGTGATCGACTTCCTCGGCTTGGTGACGCCTTTCGGCAGCTAGGGCTGGGAGAGGGCCGTTGCGACCGAGTTGGGGGGAATCCTGCCACTGAGTTCCGGTGAACGGGCGCCTCTACAGATCAAAATCGGATAACGAGGCACCTCAATGTCCGCTATTCGGACGAATACCGAGCCCCTGTCACCCTGTGTATAAGTATGCAGACCGGAGTGCGCAAGGCGAGCACCCCGGCCGGGACATGACTCAGCCGCCGTTGACCACGGCGTTCTGCGCCGCGCCGTCCTTGAGGTCCCACTTGGCGAGGATCTTGTCGTACTCGCCGCTGCGGATGATCCGGTTGACCGCCTTGACCAGCGTGTCGCGCAGCTGGGTGTTGTCCTTGGCGACCGCGATCCCGTACGGGTTCGGCTGGAGCTGCTGTCCTGCCACGTCGAACTGGGCGCCGTTGACGCCCTTCTGGACGGTGTAGGCGGCCACCGGGAAGTCGTTCATGTCCGCTGCGGCCTTGCCCGAGGCGACCATCGCCAGGGCCTCCGCGTCGGTGTCGGTCAACTTGATGACCAGGGGCTTCTTGCCCTTGTCGCAGGCGCCGGTCTGGCGCTGGGCGATGTCCGCCTGGGTGGTCCCGCGCTGCACCGCGACGGTCTGCCCGCACAGGTCGTCCAGGGACTTGATGCTCTTCGGGTTGCCCTTCGCCACCAGGATCGAGGTACCGGCCATGAAGTAGTCCACGAAATCGACACCGGGGCTGATCTGCTGGCCGCTGTCGTCGGTGCCGTCACGCCGCTGACGGTTGTCGGTGATCGCCGACATGGCCATGTCGAACTGCTTGGACTGGAGCCCGGGGACCAGCTTCTCGAAGCCGGTGTCGAGGAATTCGACCTTCACCTTGAGCTCCTTGCCGATGGCTTCCGCCAGCTCGGGGTCGAGGCCGGTCGGCTGTCCGTCGGCGCCCTTGAACTCCACCGGGGCGTAGTTCAGGTCCGAGCCGATCTTCAGCACGCCGGAGGCCTTGACCGAGTCCGGGAGCCGGTCGTGCAGGACCTCCTCGGCGGGGGCACCGCCGCCGACCGAACCGCAGCCGGTGACCAGCAGGGAACCGATGGTGAGGAAAGCGCCGGTCCGGCCGAGACGGCCGGGTATGCGGGCACTGTGGTGCATGGGAGCTGCTCCTCCTGTGGGAGAGGGAGTGGTGCCGTCCCACCGGGTTGCGCGGGTGTGCGCCGGCGGTGGCGGGCGCGCGCTCGGATGCCGCCCGAGGGGGGAGCGCGACCGTCCGGTCCCGGTGGTCGATTTCGCAGATCCTGCCATCCCACCTTGATGGACCAGGTCTCGGGTGTGTCAGAATCCGGTATCGGGTGACCCCCGAAGTTCGAACGAACACAGACCGCCGGTTCGCGACAGGACCGGGGTGCACAGGACCGGAAGTCGAGGACGTCGACTCTGGATCCGAGGCACCGACTCCCCTCCGTGTCTGCGTTCACTCCTACGGGTGCGCGCGCTGGGCAGGTGTTGCCGTCACTGGCATCCCGGGTTCTTCCGAGATCCGGGTGCCGTCAAGTGGCCGTGAGGCCGTGAACAGAGCGTGACAAGGACGAAAAGGCACAGGTGCGGTGCCTTCGCCCGACCTAGGCTCAAGCGGTGTCTGTCACCTTCCCGGCTCCGGCTGGTGACGCCTGGGTACTCCCGGAAGAACAGCGCAGAACACAAGAAACCCTCATCCGAGGGCGCCGCCCGACGGCCGCGCCCCGACCCGGCCACCGGGTACGCCCCCCGCGTACCCGGGTTTTCCGTCATCCGGCCGGATCGTGCGACCGTCGGCCGTGCCCTCGCCTGATCATGACGAAGAGGTCATCGTGGCAGCGGAGATCATCCACCCCAACACCCAGGACACCGTCGATCCCGTCGACGCCGTCTTCGCCCTCCACCGTGGCGGCAAGATGGAGATCCGGGCGACCGTCCCGGTCCGCGACGCGGACGACCTGTCCCTGGCCTACACCCCCGGTGTGGCCAAGGTCTGCACCGCCATCGCCGAGCAGCCCGAGCTGGTCAACGACTACACCTGGAAGTCGAACGTGGTCGCGGTCGTCACCGACGGCACCGCCGTGCTCGGCCTCGGCGACATCGGCCCGGAGGCCTCCCTGCCCGTGATGGAGGGCAAGGCGATCCTGTTCAAGCAGTTCGGCGGCGTGGACGCGGTGCCGATCGCGCTGGCCTGCACCGAGGTGGACGAGATCGTCGAGACCGTGGTCCGGCTCGCCCCCTCCTTCGGCGGCGTCAACCTGGAGGACATCTCCGCCCCGCGCTGCTTCGAGATCGAGCGCCGGCTGCAGGACGCGCTGGACATCCCGATCTTCCACGACGACCAGCACGGCACCGCGATCGTCACCACCGCCGCGCTCTGGAACGCGGCCAAGGTGACCGGCCGGGAGATCGGCAGCCTGCGCGCCGTCATCTCCGGCGCCGGCGCCGCCGGCATCGCGATCGCCAAGATGCTGGTCGCCGCCGGCATCGGCGACGTGGCGGTCTGCGACCGGCGCGGTGTGGTCCACGAGGGCCGTGGCGACCTGACCGACGTCAAGGCCGAGATCGCCGTGCTGACCAACCGGACCGGCGTCAAGGGCACCCTCAACGACGCGCTCAAGGGCGCCGACGTGTTCATCGGCGTCTCCGGCGGCACCGTCCCGGAGGACGCCGTGGCCACCATGGCCGAGGGCTGCTTCATCTTCGCGATGGCCAACCCCACCCCGGAGATCCACCCCGAGGTCGCGCACAAGTACGCGGCCGTGGTCGCCACCGGGCGCTCCGACTTCCCGAACCAGATCAACAACGTGCTCGCCTTCCCCGGCATCTTCGCCGGCGCGCTCCAGGTCCGGGCCACCCGGATCACCGAGGGCATGAAGCTGGCCGCCGCCAAGGCCCTGGCCGCAGTGGTCGCCGACGAGCTGACGGCGCAGAAGGTCATCCCCTCGCCGTTCGACCAGCGGGTCGCACCGGCCGTCACCAAGGCCGTCGCCGAGGCGGCCCGGGCCGAGGGCGTCGCCCGTCTGTGACCCCGCTCCACGGATGACCGGCGGACGGCCGGGGAACGGACACGCGGTGCAGCTCACACCTCCGCGTGGTTCCGGGCCCCGGCCGTCGCGGCTATCGTCCGGATCATGTTCGCTGCCTACGCCGCCCGAATCGACCCCGCCGACCCGCTCGGCGGCCTCGTACTCGGGGACCTCCCGGAACCCGAGGCCCGCGAGGGCTGGAGCGTGGTGACCGTCAAGGCCGCCACCCTCAACCACCACGACCTGTGGTCGCTGCGCGGGGTCGGACTGCCCGCCGAGCGGCTGCCGATGATCCTCGGCTGCGACGCCGCGGGCGTCGACGAGCACGGCAACGAAGTGGTCCTGCACTCGGTGATCGGCCAGAGCGGCCACGGGGTCGGCCCCGGTGAGCCTCGTTCGATCCTGACCGAGCGTTACCAGGGAACCTTCGCCCAGAAGGTCGCGGTGCCGACCTGGAACCTGCTCCCCAAGCCGGCCGGCCTCAGCTTCGAGGAGGCCGCCTGCCTGCCCACCGCCTGGCTGACGGCCTATCGGATGCTCTTCACCAACGCCGGCGTCAAGCCCGGCGACACCGTGCTCGTCCAGGGCGCCGGCGGCGGCGTCTCGACCGCGCTGGTCGTCCTCGCCAAGGCCGCCGGCCTGCGGGTCTGGGTCACCGGGCGGGACGAGGCCAAGCGGGCCCGCGCGGTCGCGCTCGGCGCGGACGCCGCCTTCGAGAGCGGCGCCCGGCTGCCCGAGCGGGTCGACGCGGTGATGGAGACGGTGGGTGCGGCGACCTGGTCGCACTCGGTGAAGTCGCTGCGGCCCGGCGGCACGATCGTCATCTCCGGCGCGACCTCGGGCGCCAACCCCACGGCCACCGAGCTGAACCGGATCTTCTTCCTGGAGCTCAGGGTGGTCGGCTCGACCATGGGGACCAAGGAGGAGCTGGCCGGACTGCTCTCGCTCTGCGCCACGGCCGGGATCCGCCCGGTGATCGACAGCGTGCTGCCGCTGGCCGAGGCCCGGGACGGTTTCGTCCGGCTGGCCGAGGGCGACGTCTTCGGAAAGATCGTCCTCACCCCCTGAGTCCGGCCCCGCGCGCGGACGCGGGGTGCCAGCCGGCCCCGGGCCGGGAGACACCCCGCGTTCCGCTCCGCCGACGGTCCGTCAGCCGAGGAGGCGGTGGATCCGTTCGGCCGCCGAGGCCAGCACCGCCTGGGAATCGGCGAGTTGAGTCGGCGTCACGCCCCGGCCGTCGCGGGCCGCGTCGCGCACCCGGTCGCGGAAGCGGTCCAGCAGGCGCTCCAGCTCGCGGGCCGGATCGCCGGCCGGGTCGGTACGGGCCCAGCCGGGCAGCTCGGTGGTGGCCGGCCCGGCCCCGTCGGCGTCCTTGTCCAGGTCGATCCTGGTGACCCGGACCTCCTCGCCCTCCGACTGGCCGCCCCAGCGGGCCGCGTCCGCCAGCGAGGACAGACCCTTGGTCAGCTCGGCCAGGCCCTCGGCGAGCCCGGTCGACCAGTCGCCGCGGGCGGTGTGCTCGCGGACCTGCTGCTCCACCCGCCGCTTGAGCCGCAGCGCCTCCTGCTGCGCCGCACTGCGGGCGGCCCGGGACTGCTCGCGCAGCCGGCGGGCCTCCTGCTCGGCGGCCCGGGCCTTCTCCTTCGCGGCCCGCTCCTGCTCCTTGGCGCGCTTGGCCTGCTCCTTGGCCTGGGACTTGAACTGGGCGAACTCCTCCTTGGCGCGCTGCCAGGACTCACGGTCCCCCCAGGGCCCGGCCCACGGGTCGCCGCCCGGAGCGGCCTTGCCGGCGGCCTGCTTGGCCTCGCCCCAGAGCTCCTCGCGGAGGTCCTTGGCGTTGTCCCGGACGTCCTCGCGGATGGCGTCGGCCAGCTGGGAGACCGACTCCACGATCTCCACCTCCAGCTCGGCGAGCTCGGGCTGACGGTCGGCCAGCTCCTGGCGGCCCGCGTCGGTGAGCCGGTAGACCTTGCGGCCGCCCTCGGTGCTGTGGGTGACCAGGCCCTCCTTCTCCAGCTTGGCCAGCCGCGGGTAGACCGTGCCGGCCGAGGGCGCGTACAGGCCCTGGAAGCGCTCCTCCAGCAGGCGGATCACCTCGTAGCCGTGGCGCGGCGACTCGTCGAGCAGCTTGAGCAGGTACAGGCGCAGTCGGCCGTGGCCGAAGACCGGGGTCATCTCAGACCTCCTTCGTCAGGTCGGGGCCGGTCGGGAGCTCCTTGACCGGCTCGGGGCGGTCGTCCTCGCCCTCGGGCCGCCGGAGCACCGTCACCGGGCCGGAGACGGAGGTGACCTGGAGCTTGCCGGTGCCGGATCCGAGCTGGCCGGAGAGCCGCTTGGCGCCCCAACCGCCGGTGACCTTGAGCTCCTCGAAGGTGCTGGAGACGTCTCCGCTGGTGGAGCCGGCCTCCACCTTGGCGTCGGCGACCGAGGGCAGCCGGACGCCGACCTGGCCGCTGACCGTGGTGACCTTGATGTCGGTCGGGGTGGCCACGTCCAGGTCGAGGGTGACCGCGCCGCTGACCGAGTTGGCGAGGATCCGCTCGGCGGCGCCGGCCACCAGGGTGATCGCCCCGGAGACGGTGTTGACCTTGAGCTCGCCGGCCACCCGCTGGGCGGTCACGTCGCCGGAGACGGTGTTGGCCAGCACCCTGCCGGTCAGGCCGACCAGGGTGGCGCCGCCGCTCGCGCTGTGGGCGCCGACCCCGCCGCTGATCCCGGAGACGGTGGCCTCGGCGGAGACCGTGCCGACCTTGACCTCGGTGCCGGCCGGCACGGCCAGCGTGACCTCCGCCCGGCGCCCGCGGCGCAGCGAGCCGAAGAACTCCTTGACCGACTGCACCGACTTCACCGTCTCGCCGAAGTCGTGCCAGCCGAGGTCCTTGTAGGCCACCGTCAGCACGCCGTCCTCCAGGGTGACCAGCAGCGGCTCCCCGCTGACCTCGGTCACCTCCAGCAGCGCCGGACCGTCCGTGGCGACCACCTTGACCGCGCCGCCGACCAGTCGTACGTGCAGGGTCCTGACCGTCTCGTCGAAGCCGATCTCGTCGGGCTCACCGATCGTCCACTGGGCCATTTCCGTCCCGCCTCCCGTTCGCGATGTATCGCGTTCCTCTGTTCAACACGATATATCGCGAATCGGCGAAGTCAAGCGGTTCCGCCCACGGACACGCGAACGGCCCGGGAGGCGGTTGCCTCCCGGGCCGTTCGTCAGCGGCTCAGCCACTCACTCGTCGTCCTCGTCGTCGAGCCTGGCCAGCCAGGTGGCCAGCCGCTCGACCGGGATCTCGAAGTCCGGGTTGAGGTCGACGAACTCGCGCAGGCGCTCGGCCAGCCACTCGAAGGTGACCTCCTCGTCGCCGCGCCGGCTCTGCAGTTCCTCGATGCCGCGGTCGGTGAAGTACACGGTGCGCTCCGGTCCGGTGGGATCTGACCAGGTCAGGATAGTCGGGGTCGGTCAGCTGTCGTTGCGGTAGTAGGTGAACGAGACCTTCACCGCGCCGGTGCTCTTGTTGCCCTGCTCCACCACCTTGCCGACCACCACGCCGCCGTTGGCCCGGTTGCGCAGGCAGAAGATCCGGCCGGGCGGCAGGTCGTCGTACTTCAGGTCGGCCGCCGGGTGCTGGTCGATCGCCGCCGAGCAGGCCTCGGGGGCCAGCGACTGCTCCCGGGTGATGTAGACGTCGCTCGTCCCGGACGACCAGTCGAAGTCGTCGTAGGAGGGCGACAGGGCCCAGGTCGGCGACGCGGAGTCCGGCACCACGTTGCCGTTGGCCAGGTCGAAGCTGTGGCTGGAGTCGGGGCTGGAGAGCTCGCGGTTCTCGTACACCATCGTGTACTTGGCCGGCCGCGAGGGGGAGGCGGAGGCGGCGTCGCTCGCGCCGGCGCTGGCCTTCGCCTTGGGCGAGGGGGAGGTGACGCTCCCGATCCCGTCCTGCGAGGACGGGCTGGTGGCGCTCCGCGGGGACGGGCTCTGGGCCGCGGGGGTGGCCGCCCCGGAGCCGCCCTGCGCGGCGGTGTTCGAGGAACCGCCCTTGTCGTTCAGCTTGTTCATCAGCACCACCCCGCCGACGGTGCCGCCGAGCGCCATCACCAGGGCGACCGTCAGCAGCGCCTTCCAGGAGACCCCCTTGCGGCGGGGCTCCGGGTCGGCCGCCCGGGCCGGCGGCACCACCGGCCCGGGCGGCGGGGTGTCGAAGGACGGCTGCTGGTGCAGCTGGACGGTCGGCGTCGGGCCGGTCGGCGTCTCGGCGGCCGGCTGCGGCGGACCGAACGCGCCGAGCGGCGGACCGAAGGCGCCGGCGGCCGGCTGCGGCGGGGCGACCGGCCCGGCCGGGGCGGTGTACGCGGCGGTGGCCGCGGTCGGGTGCGGGCCCTGGTGCGCCGTCTGGTGCGCCGTCGGGGCGAGCGTGGGCGCGGTCGGCGGCAGGGTCGGCGGCGCCGGCGGCGCGGCGGGCGGGACCGGCAGCGGGGTCGGCGGGGTCCTCGGCAGGTCCGAGCGGCGGGTGATCTCGGTGTTGATCTGCCGGGGCAGCCAGTCGTCGGCGAACCGCAGCTGGCCGCCGACCGCCGGGTGGTTGCGGGCGGCCTCGATGATCTCGACCGGCCGCGGGCGGTCCTCCGGCAGCTTGGCGAGGCAGCGGGCCAGCAGCTCGCGCAGCCCCTCCGGGACGCCGTCCAGGACGGGCTCCTCGTGCACCACCCGGTAGAGCACCGCCGTCTCCGGGCCCTCGCCGAAGGGCGGGGTGCCGCCCGCGACGTACGCGGCGAGCGCGCCGAGCGCGAAGACGTCGGTGGCGGGGGTGACCGGCTTGCCCTGCGCCTGCTCGGGGGACATGAAGGCGGGTGAGCCGATCCGGAACCCGGTGCCGGTCAGCGCCGTGGCGTCGGCCGCGCGGGCGATCCCGAAGTCGATCACGCGCGGGCCGTCACCCGCGATCAGCACGTTGGCCGGCTTGAGGTCGCGGTGCACCACCTCGACGCTGTGGATCGCCTGCAGGGCCTCGGCGATGCCTCCGATCAGCAGCAGCACCGTCCGCACCGGCAGCGCGCCGTGCTCCCGGATCACCTGCTGCAACGAGGGCCCCGGAACGTACGCGGTGACCAGCCACGGCGCGTCGGCGTCCAGCCCGGAGTCGATCACCTGGGCGGTGTACAGGCCGTGGATCCGCTGCGCGTTGGTCACCTCCTGGGCGAACCGGCGGCGGAACTCCGCGTCCTCGGCGAACTCCGGACGGACCACCTTCAGCGCCACCGGCCGGCCGCCCGGGGTGTACGAGAGGTAGACCCGGCCCATGCCGCCCGCGCCCAGCCGGGCGAACAGGCGGTAGCCGCCGACCTCCCGCGGGTCCTCGGGGTGCAGCGGCTGGAAGATCGGCGGAAGTGGCGCGGCGGAGTCCCGCGGCGTGTCGGCAGTCATACGGTGCTGTCCCCCTGGGCTCGGAAGTCGTCCTCGCCGCCGCCCGGTGCGGGCACGGGGGGCAGCGTGCGGGCCCAACCTATCGGTGCGTCAGGTCGACGTCCCGGCGAGTTGCCGATTTGGTTGCAGAGCTGTGGCCTTGACGGATGCTCCGATCGCGCGGCGTCCGGGCCGCGGCCGGGCCGGCCCCGGCCGTCCCGGGACGCACGCGGGCCCGGACCCCGCCGGAGCGGGGCCCGGGCCCGGGCCGTACTGATCAGGCGTCAGCCGTTCAGAGGCTGAACACCTCGTCGAGCAGGGCCTGCTGCTCGGCGGCGTGCCGCTTGGCCGAGCCGACCGCCGGGGCCGACGAGGCCGGGCGGGCGACCCGCCGCAGGCGGGCGGCGCCGCCGTTGGCGCTGCGGCCGACGACGACCTGGAGGTGGTCCACCAGGTTCATCGCGATGAACGGCCACGCACCCTGGTTGGCCGGCTCCTCCTGCGCCCAGATGAACTGGACGTCCTCGCCGTACCGGCCCAGCTCCTCCTGGAGCTCGGCCACCGGCAGCGGGTAGAGCCGCTCGACCCGGACGATCGCGGTGTCGGTGACCCCGCGCTCGGTGCGGGACGCCTCCAGGTCGTAGTAGAACTTGCCGGAGGTGATCACCACCTTGCGGACGTTCGCCGGGTCGACCGAGTGGTCCCCGATCACCGGGCGGAACGAGCCGGAGGTGAACTCCGAGGTCGCCGAGGCCGCCGCCTTCAGACGCAGCATCGACTTCGGGGTGAAGACGATCAGCGGCTTGTGGTGCGGGTTGTGGACCTGCCACCGCAGGAGGTGGAAGTAGTTCGACGGCGAGGTCGGCATCGCGACCGTCATGTTGTCCTGCGCGCACATCTGGAGGAAGCGCTCCGGGCGGGCGGACGAGTGGTCCGGGCCCTGGCCCTCGTAGCCGTGCGGCAGCAGCAGGGTGACGCCGGAGTGCTGGCCCCACTTCTGCTCGGCGGACGCGATGTACTCGTCCACCATGGTCTGCGCGCCGTTGACGAAGTCGCCGAACTGCGCCTCCCACATGACCAGCGCGTTCGGGCGGGTCAGCGAGTAGCCGTACTCGAAGCCCATCGCCGCGTACTCCGACAGCAGGCTGTCGTAGACGGTGTAGCGGGCCTGGTCCTCGGTCAGGTACAGCAGCGGGGTGTAGTCCTCGCCGCTGTTGCGGTCGATCAGGACCGCGTGGCGCTGGCCGAAGGTGCCGCGGCGGCTGTCCTGGCCGGCGAGGCGGACCGGGTGGCCCTCCATCAGCAGCGAGCCGATGGCGAGGGTCTCGCCGGTGGCCCAGTCGATGGTGTTGTCCTCGACCGAGGCCGCGCGGCGCTGCAGCTGCGGCAGCAGGCGCGGGTGGACGGTCAGCCAGTCCGGCAGGTTGACCTGCGAGGCTGCGATCCGCTTGACGGTCTCCTCGGAGATCGCGGTCTGGATGTTGACCGGGAAGTCGGCGACCGGCTTGCCGTTGGTGGCGGGCTGCTGCGCGCCGGCGGCCTGACGGACCTCGGAGAAGACCTTCTCCAGCTGGCCCTGGAAGTCCTGGAGCGCCTGCTCCGCCTCTTCCATGGTGATGTCGCCGCGACCGATCAGGCCCTCGGTGTACAGCTTGCGCACCGAACGCTTCTTGTCGATCAGGTCGTACATCAGCGGCTGGGTGAACGACGGGTTGTCGGCCTCGTTGTGACCGCGGCGGCGGTAGCAGATGAGGTCGATCACGACGTCCTTGTGGAACGTCTGGCGGAACTCGAAGGCGAGCCGCGCGACGCGGACCACGGCCTCCGGGTCGTCGCCGTTCACGTGGAAGATCGGGGCCTCGATCATCCGCGCCACGTCGGTGCAGTACATCGACGAACGGCTGCTGGCCGGGGCGGCGGTGAAGCCGACCTGGTTGTTGACGACCAGGTGGATGGTGCCACCGGTGCGGTAGCCGCGCAGCTGGGACATGTTCAGCGTCTCGGCCACCACGCCCTGGCCCGCGAAGGCCGCGTCGCCGTGGATCTGGATCGGCAGCACCGGGAAGGAGGTGCCGCCCTGGTCCAGGACGTCCTGCTTGGCGCGGACGATGCCCTCGACGACCGGGTCGACCGTCTCCAGGTGGGACGGGTTCGCGGCGAGCGACACCTTGATGGTCTCGCCGTCCAGGCCGGTGAAGGTGCCGTCGGCGCCCAGGTGGTACTTGACGTCACCGGAGCCGTGCATGGACTTCGGGTCGAGGTTGCCCTCGAACTCGCCGAAGATCCGGGAGTACGGCTTGCCGACGATGTTCGCCAGCACGTTGAGGCGGCCACGGTGGGCCATGCCGATGACGGCCTCGTCCAGACGGTGCTCGGCGGCGGCGTCGATGGTCGCGTCCAGCAGCGGGATCAGCGACTCACCGCCCTCCAGCGAGAAGCGCTTCTGGCCGACGTACTTGGTCTGCAGGAAGGTCTCGAACGCCTCCGCCGAGTTCAGCCGGCGCAGGATGCGCAGCTGCTCCTCGCGCTCGGGCTTCGAGTACGGCTTCTCCAGGCGCTCCTGCAGCCACTTGCGCTGCTTCGGGTCCTGGATGTGCATGTACTCGATGCCGACGGTGCGGCAGTACGTGTTGCGCAGCAGGCCGAGGATGTCGCGCAGCTTCATCATGCGCTGGCCGCCGAAGCCGCCGACCGCGAACTCCCGCTCCAGGTCCCACAGGGTGAGGCCGTGCTGGACGACGTCCAGGTCGGGGTGCTTGCGCTGCTTGTACTCCAGCGGGTCGGTGTCGGCCATCAGGTGGCCGCGCACACGGTACGCGTGGATCAGCTCCATGACGCGCGCGGTCTTGTTGACCTCGTCGTCGTGGGTGGTGGCGACGTCGGTCGCCCAGCGCACCGGCTCGTACGGGATCCGCAGGGACTCGAAGACCTCGTCGTAGAAGTCGTGCCCGCCCAGCAGCAGCTGGTGGATCGTGCGCAGGAACTCGCCGGACGCCGCGCCCTGGATGACCCGGTGGTCGTAGGTCGAGGTGAGCGTCATGGTCTTGGAGATGCCCAGGCGGGCCAGGGTCTCCTGGGAGGAGCCCTGGAACTCGGCCGGGTACTCCATCGCGCCGACGCCGACGATGGTGCCCTGGTTCTGCATCAGGCGCGGCACGGAGTGCACGGTGCCGATGCCGCCGGGGTTCGTCAGCGAGACGGTGACGCCGGTGAAGTCGTCCATCGTCAGCTTGTTGGCGCGGGCCCGGCGGACGATGTCCTCGTAGGCCTGCCAGAAGCCGAAGAAGTCGAGGGTCTCGGCCTTCTTGATCGCCGCGACCACGAGCTGGCGGTCGCCGTTGGGCTTCACCAGGTCGATGGCCAGGCCCAGGTTCACGTGGGCCGGCTTCACCAGGAACGGCTTGCCGTCCTTGATCTGGTAGCTGTGGTTCATGCCCGGGCTGGCCTTGATGGCCTGGACCAGGGCGTAACCGATCAGGTGCGTGAAGGAGACCTTGCCACCGCGGGCGCGCTGCAGGTGGTTGTTGATGACGATGCGGTTGTCGATCAGCAGCTTGGCCGGAACGGCGCGCACCGACGTCGCGGTCGGGACCTCCAGCGAGGCGTCCATGTTGGTGGCGACGGCCTTGGCCGGGCCACGCAGCGGGACGAGCTCGGGCCCGTCGGCGGCCGGAGCGGCGGCCTGGGCCGGCGGTGCGGCTTTCGGCGCCGGCGGCGCGGCGGGGGCTGCGGCGACGGGCGCGGGCGCCGGCTGGACCGGCGCGACGGCCGGGGCAGCGGGGGCGGACGCGACCGGAACGGCAGCGGCAGGGGCAGCGGGAGCGGCAACGGTGGTCGGCGTGGGGCCGACCGGGGTTGCGGCCTGGGTCACTGAAGTCACCTCGGTACCGGGCTTGTAGTCGGCGAAAAAGTCCCACCAGGCTCGGTCGACCGAGTTGGGATCCTGGAGGTACTGCTGGTAGATCTCGTCGACGAGCCACTCATTGGGGCCGAAGCCAGTGGAGCTTGCCGAGCTGCTGGGGGTTTCTGGGTGTGGCGACACGGGGCAACCGCCCTCTTCCGCTTCCTTTTGGGATGGTGGACAGCGGGGATTAAGGCTACGCCCCTGACCAGTGATCGCGCAGTCCCCGGGGGCCAGGCGTCGCCCAGATCACAGTGCCGAGCTGCAATTTGGCCGAATGTGTGCGTTAGAAACCCGTCAAGTATGGGAACTCGAGCACACCATTCACCCGTCCATACTGTCATCAAGTCGGACAAAAACCCAGTTCAGGCCCGGAGTGGGCGGATCCGACCGGGCCCCGCGCCCGCTGTGTCCCAGTTCTGTGACAACCCTGCGGAGGCGGCGTGCGGACGTCAGGCCGGCACCCGCGCCTCACCCGGCAGGGTGACCTCGATCCGGCAGCCGCGGTTGGCCTCGGCCACCCGGATCTCGCCGCCGTGCAGATCGACCGCCCAGCGCGCGATCGCCAGCCCCAGTCCGGTGCCGCCGTCGCTGCCCGGGCCCTGGGCGGTGGCGCTGCCGGCCCGCCCGAAGCGTTCGAACACCCGCTCGCGGTCCTCGACCCGGATCCCCGGGCCCTGGTCCTCGACGGTCAGCAGCAGGGCGCCCGGCGCCTCGCCGGGACGGGCCCGGACGGTCACCGTGCCACCGGCGGGGGAGTGCTTGCAGGCGTTGTCGACCAGGTTGGCGACCACCTGGTGCAGTCGCTCCGGGTCGGCCACGGCGCTCAGCCCGCCGGGCTTCACGTCCAGCCGCAGCCGCAGGTCGCCGCGCCGGCCGTAGGCGCCGCCCGCGGTCGCGCCGTCGACGGTCACCCCGCGCAGCACCCCGTCCAGGAACGGCTGGACCTCGAACGGGCGGGCGTCCAGCGGGACGACCCCGTCGTCGAGCTTGGACAGGTCGAGCAGATGGGTGACCAGGCGGCCGAGTCGTTCGGTCTGCTCCAGCGCGGCACCGAGGGTGGTGGGACTGGGCTGGACCACCCCGTCCACCACGTTCTCCAGCACGGCGCGCAACGCGGCGATGGGCGTGCGCAGCTCGTGCGAGACGTTGGCGATCAGCTCGCGGCGGTGCCGGTCGGCCGCCTCCAGGTCGCCGGCCATCCGGTTGAAGGTGGCGGCCAGCTCGCCGATCTCGTCGCGGGAGGCGACGTGCACCCGGGCGCTGTAGTCGCCGTCGGCCATCGCCCGGGCGGCCGCGGTCATGTCGCGCAGCGGCGCGGTCAGGCCGTGGGCCAGGAACTGCATGAACAGCAGCGAGGCGATGATCGAGAAGATCATGATGATGCGGATCTGGGTCTCGGACCGGATCGCGACCACGACCATCCCGGTGGCCAGCACCACGGAGACGATCACCAGCAGGGCCAGCTTGCCCTTGATCGAGCGGACCGGGTCGAGCGGCCGGATGTCGGCCCAGACCCTCAGGACGGCGCGGGTGGCCAGGTTGGGGGGCGGGGCGGCCTTGGCGTCCCCGCTGCGTTGCTGTGGAAAGGTCATGGTGTCCCTGACGTCGTCCCGCACCGCGCGGGTGCGGAGGTCCGCCGGGCGCGACAGTACGACCTGGGCCCCCCGGTGGCCCAAGTCGTCGGCGCGGCCGACTAGGAGAGCGGTGCCTCCAGGGCGTACCCGACGCCGTGCACCGTGCGGATCCAGCTGGCACCGATCTTGCGGCGCAGCGCCTTGACGTGGCTGTCGACCGTGCGGGTGCCCGAGGCGTCCGTCCAGTCCCAGACCTCGGCGAGCAGCTGCTCGCGGGTGAGCACCGCGCGCGGCTGCGCGGCCAGGCAGGCCAGCAGGTCGAACTCGGTCGGCGTCAGGTGGACGTCGCCCGCGCCGAGCCGCACCCGGCGCTGGACGTGGTCGATCTCCAGCTCGCCGAAGCGCAGGCTGCCGAGGGCCGGCGTCCTGGCCGCCTGCTGGGCGCGCTCCACGCGGCGCAGCAGCACGTTGACCCGGGCCGCCAGCTCGCGCATCGAGAACGGCTTGGTCATGTAGTCGTCCGCGCCGACCCCGAGGCCGACCAGCAGGTCGGTCTCGTCGTCGCGTGCGGTCAGCATGAGGACCGGCACCGGGCGCTGGGCCTGGATCCGGCGGCAGACCTCCAGGCCGTCGAAGCCGGGAAGCATGATGTCGAGCACGACGAGGTCGGGCTGCCAGGTGTGGAAGCCGTCCACCGCGCCGGGGCCGTCGTGGGCCACGGCGACCTTGAACCCCTCGGCGCCCAGCCGGGCGGCGATGGATTCGGCGATGGTGGGCTCGTCCTCGACGACGAGTACTCGTCGCTGAGTGCCCACCGGGTTGCTGCCGGTGTTCTCTTGCTGCATTTCTGTCACGGTCACGCCACCGCCCCCAGGGCTGCGGGCCGGCCACCTGTGGGGGTGGCGGGGCTCCGCTCGTAGTCGTCTTGTTTCCGTCTGGGCTTCGCCCGGGTTGCCGGATCCGCCGTGCACCCTTCCGCCGAAGGTGCGGGAGCGGGTGGTACGCCGTGTGGGCCGTCGTACCTCTCCGTACTCCACGCAGGGTACGGACACCGTGCCCGTTTCGGCAGGTGGACCGGACATTTCCGGCCCACGGGCCGGAACCGGTCCGGAACCGGACCGGGCACGGGGCGATACCTTACCCGGCCGAAATCCACCCCCATGACGGTACGTATGCCGTCCAATCGGATGATCAGTCCGGGGCGGGAAGCTACTCGTCCGTAAACAGAGGGTTGGTCCGTACCAGTGCGGCGGCGGCCCGGCGGCCGGGACCTGATGAATTCTCAGCGGATCCCCAGCGGACTCCCAGGGAGTCGACGTATCGTGACCACGACAAGTCTTCGGTGGGATCACCGGCGCTCGAACGGGCGTTGAGGGGGAGTAGGACGACCGGCCCGCGGACGGAGGCGCGATGACGGACACCGACGGCCGCTCCGCCGTGACCGGCGCCGACCGCTGCCGCGCCCTGCTGCGCCTGCTGCCCACCCCGGTGCGCAACCCCTTCGCGTTCGGCTACCTCGCCCTGCTGCTCGGCACCACGCTGTTCGCGCGCTTCGGCGACCCCGATCTGGTCCAGCGGCTCCAGGCGGCCTCCAGCAGCGACGCCCACAACCTGCTCGTCCGCCCGGTCTCCGCCCTGCTGCTGAGCGGGGCGTGGGTGGCCGGGCCGGTGTGGATGCCGTACTTCTGGGCCTTCCTCGCCACCGTCGCCCCGCTGGAACGCCGGGTCGGCGGGCTGCGGGCCGCCGCGGTGTTCGCCGCCGGGCACGTCACGGCCACCCTGGTCTCCCAGGCGGTCGTGGTCGCCGCGGTGGCCGGCGGGAGTCTCGGGACGGACGCGCTGGACGCGCTGGACATCGGTGTCAGCTACGGCGTGCTGACCAGCCTCGGCGCCCTCGCCGGGCTGCTGCCCGCGGCGGGCCGGGTGGTCGCGCTGGGCGTCGCCGGCGCACTCGTCGGCAACCAGCTGCTCACCGACCACGACCTGGTCACCGGAGTCGGCCACCCGGTCGCGCTGCTGGTCGGCATCGCACTGTGGGGCCGGCTGCGCCGCGGCCCGGGCCTGCGGACGGAGCCGCTGTGGGCGCGCGTCTGGCCGACCCGGCGCACTGCCCCCGCGCGCTCCGAAGTCTGACCGCCGGGTCCCCCTTCTACTCCAGCTCCACGTCCGCCCGCTCTCCCGCCGATCGCTCAGGGCGAACATCGGGCGGGGAACAATCGGCTCGCGCCAAACCTTAGTCAGGTCAACTCAACTTCGCTGACTGGGGAGAGATCATGGCATCGACGTCCACTCCGCTCACTCTGCCCGTGCTGCCGCTCGACGACGAGGTCGTGCTTCCCGGCATGGTCGTCCCGCTCGACCTCTCCGACACCGAGGTGCGCGCGGCCGTCGAGGCCGCCCGGGCCGGCGCGCGCGGGGCGGGCAAACCGCAGGTGCTGCTGGTGCCGCGACTGGACGGCTCGTACGGCGCGGTCGGCACCCTGGCCACCGTCGAGCAGGTCGGGCGGCTGGCCGACGGCGATCCGGCCGCCCTGGTCCGGGCCGTCCGACGGGTGCGGATCGGCTCCGGCACCACCGGGCCCGGCGCCGCGCTGTGGGTGGAGACCACCCCCTTCCGCGAGTCCGACCCCGGCCTCCCGGTGGCCGGTCGCGCCGCCGAACTGGTCAGGGAGTACAAGGCGCTGTCCACCCAGTGGCTGCGCAAGCGCGGCGCCTGGCAGATCGTCGACCGGGTCGCCCAGATCGACGACGTCGGCGAGCTCGCGGACAACATCGGCTACGCCCCCTTCGCCACCGTCGAGCAGAAGCTCAAGGTGCTGCTGGAGTCGGACCAGGTGGCCCGCCTGGAGTACGCGCTGACCTTGCTGCGCGACCACCTCGCCGAGGAGGAGGTCAACGACACCATCCGCAAGGACGTCGAGGAGGGGGTCGCCAAGCAGCAGAAGGAGTTCCTGCTGCGCCGTCAGCTGGAGGCCGTCCGCAAGGAGCTGGCCGAGCTGAACGGCGACCCCGCCGACGAGGAGGACGACTACCGGGCCCGGGTGGAGGCCGCCGACCTGCCCGGCAAGGTGCGGGAGGCCGCGCTCAAGGAGGTCGACAAGCTGGAGCGCTCCTCCGACCAGTCGCCCGAGGGCTCCTGGATCCGCACCTGGCTGGACACCGTCCTGGAGCTGCCCTGGAACGAGCGCACCGAGGACGCCTACGACATCGCGGGTGCCCGCGCCGTGCTGGACGCCGACCACGCCGGCCTCGCCGACGTGAAGGACCGGATCGTCGAGTACCTGGCCGTCCGCAAGCGCCGGGCCGACCAGGGGCTCGGCCGGACCGGCGGCCCCGGAGCGGACGGGGCGGCGCGCACCGCCCCGACCGAGGGCGGCGACGGGCGACGGGCGGGCGGCGCGGTACTGGCCCTGGTCGGCCCGCCCGGCGTCGGCAAGACCTCGCTGGGCGAGTCCGTGGCCCGCGCGATGGGCCGCTCCTTCGTCCGGGTCGCGCTCGGCGGCGTCCGCGACGAGGCGGAGATCCGCGGCCACCGCCGCACCTACGTCGGGGCCATCCCCGGCCGGATCGTCCGGGCGGTCAAGGAGGCCGGGTCGATGAACCCGGTGGTGCTGCTGGACGAGATCGACAAGGTCGGCTCGGACTACCGGGGCGACCCGGCCGCGGCCCTGCTGGAGGTGCTGGACCCGGCGCAGAACCACACCTTCCGCGACCACTACCTGGAGGTCGAGCTTGACCTCTCCGACGTGGTCTTCCTCGCCACCGCCAACGTGCTGGAGGCCATCCCCGAGCCGCTGCTCGACCGGATGGAGCTGGTCCGGCTGGACGGCTACACCGAGGACGAGAAGGTCGTCATCGCCCGCGACCACCTGCTGCCCAGGCAACTGGAGAAGGCCGGGCTCACCCCGGAGGAGGCCGCCGTCGGCGAGGGCGCGCTGCGCCGCCTGGCGGGCGAGTACACCCGCGAGGCGGGCGTGCGGAACCTGGAGCGCTCGATCGCCCGGATCCTGCGCAAGGTCGCGGCGCAGAGCGAGCTGGGCGAGCGCGAGTTGCCGGTCGCGATCGGCCCGGACGACCTGCGGGCGCTGATCGGCCGGCCGCACCACGTCCCCGAGTCGGCCCAGGAGCCGGCCGAGCGGCGCACCGCCGTCCCGGGCGTGGCCACCGGACTGGCCGTCACCGGTGCGGGCGGCGACGTCCTCTACATCGAGGCCTCGCTGGCCGACGCGGTGACCGGCTCGACCGGACTGACCCTCACCGGGCAGCTGGGCGACGTGATGAAGGAGTCCGCGCACATCGCGCTCTCCTTCCTGCGCTCGCGCGGCGCCGAACTGGAACTGCCGGTCACCGGGCTGCGCGAGCAGGGCATCCACCTGCACGTGCCGGCCGGCGCCGTCCCCAAGGACGGGCCCAGCGCGGGCATCACCATGACCACCGCGCTGGCCTCGCTGCTGTCGGGCCGCAAGGTGCGCACGGACGTCGCGATGACCGGCGAGGTCTCGCTGACCGGACGGGTGCTGCCGATCGGCGGGGTGAAGCAGAAGTTGCTCGCCGCCGACCGGGCCGGGATCACCACGGTGATCATCCCCAGGCGCAACGAGCCGGACCTGGACGAGGTCCCGGCCGAGGTGCTGGAACGGCTGACGGTGCATCCGGTCTCCGACGTCCGGGAGGTGCTGAAGCTGGCCCTGGAGCCGGCCGAGGTGCTGGTGGCCGCCTGACGGAGGGTCTGCCCGGGGGCGCCGGCGGCAGCCGGCGCCCCCGCGGTCGTGCGCCCGCAGGGTGAGACGGCTCTTGTGAGACGGGCCGTCAGAAAGGGAGGCTGGCGGTATGCACCGCCACGCGCACCTGAGCCGTCGACTCGACGTCGACCGCCGCGGTGCCGGAGGGCGACGCCGTCACCGGCCTCTCCCCGGACTGGCAGGGGCGGGTCTGGTTCGCCACCGGCCACGGGGTGGTCGGCACCGCCGACGACCGGACCGGCACCGTCCGCGCACTGGCCCTGCCGGCCGGCGAGCAGATCGCCAACTCCATCTCCACCGCGCCGGCCGGCACCGCCGTCTCCACCACCCACGCCACCTACCTGCTCACCGCCGGCGCGGACGGCACTCCGCGGATCGCCTGGCGGCAGCCGTACGACCGGGGGCCGGGGCGCAAGCCCGGGCAGCTCAGCTGGGGCACCGGCTCCACCCCGACCTTCTTCGGGCCGCGCACCGGCGGCGACTACCTGACGATCGTCGACAACGCGGCCCCCACCGTGCACCTGCTGGTCTACCGGACGGGCACCGGTGAGCAGGTCTGCTCGGTGCCCGTGCTCACCTCCGGCGGCAGCGGCAGCGAGAACTCGCCGATCGCCGCCGGCACCACCGTGTTCGTCGCGAGCACCTACGGCTACCCGTACCCGAAGCTGCCGGAGGGAGCGGGCCCCAGCGTGCCGGCCTCGGACGCCTTCCGCGGCGGCCTCAGCCGGGTGGACGTCCGCGCCGACGGCTCGGGCTGCGACCTGGCGTGGGACAACCGGGTGCGCTCGGCGGCCGTGCCCCGGCTCTCCACCGCGGACGGGCTGATCCACACCGTGCTGCGCGACCCGGTCGTCCCCGGGACCACGGCGACCTCGCTGCTCGACCCCTACTCCTACGCCGAGATCGACCCGGAGACCGGCGCGGTGGTGCGCACCCGGTGGCTGGGCAGCGGATTCCTCTTCGACACCCTGCAGATGGTCGGGTCGATCGCGCCGGGCCGGGTGGTGCTCCAGGGCACCACCACCGGCGTGCTGCGGATCACCGGGGGCTGAGCCGCCCGCCCCGGCCCCCGGGGTGTGACGTGCGATACTGCCGGGGTGCCGTCACCGACCCAGCGAGCCCTGGCCCGAGTGCCGAAGCGGTACCGCCCGTTCCTGGTGAAACACCGCAAGCTGGTGAAGTTCCTGGTGGTGGGCGGTACGTGCTTCGTCCTGGCCACGACGATGAACTACGGCCTGCGGCTGACCGTGCTGGCGTCCAAGCCGGTGATCGCGCTGACCGTGGCGACCATGGTGGCGACGGTCGTGTCGTACGTGCTGAACCGGCAGTGGTCGTTCCGGGCCGCCGGGCGCCAGCGCGAGGCCCTCCTGTACTGCGTGGTGAGCGCGCTGGCGATCGTGGTGAACGACCTGCCGCTGGTGGTCTCCCGGTACGTCCTGGACCTGCGCGAGCCCGGCGTGGGCCCGCTGGCCGAGGAGGTCGCCGACTTCGTCAGCGGCATGATCCTCGGGACCTTCCTGGCGATGATCTTCCGCTACTGGGCGATGAACCGCTTCGTCTTCACCCGGCTCTCGGCCAGGGTCAGTCCGGAGCCGTCCACCGCCCAGCGGGTGCGCGTCAGGCCGTGACGGCCTCCGGCCGGGCCCCCGGCCGGCGCACCACCGCGAGCAGGGTGACGGCCACGCCGACCACCGCCCAGACGGCCAGGACCAGCAGCGGCACGGCGATGTTGGTGGAACCGAAGTAGGCGATCGAGCGGGCCACGTCGGTGCCGGCGCCGTTCGGGATCCAGGCGCCGATCGCCCGCCAGAACGGCGGCATCAGCGGCGGCGGGAACACCCCGCCGGCGCTGGGGTTGCCGAGGACCACGAACACCAGCACCGCGAGGCCGATGCCGACGATGCCGAACAGGCACTCCATCGCCATGGTGATCGCACCGACCGCGAACACCACCAGCGAGCCGAGGCCCACCAGGGCCCAGGTGGAGCCCGGCAGGGCGTTCAGCACCGGGCCGATGATCAGTGCGCCGCCGACCCCGGCCGCGACCGAGTAGACCGCGAGCGTGCCGAGCCGGATCAGTGCCCGGTGGGTGTTGGCCGGCCGGGCGCCGGCGCTGATGCCGAGGATCGAGGCGACCAGGTAGCCGCCGACGCACCAGCCGATCACCAGGTAGAAGGAGGACAGACCCTCGGCGTCACCGGCCGCCAGCGGGACGACGTCCTCGACGGCGACGGTGCGGTTCTGGGTCTGCTCGACCCGGGTGACGATCTCCTCGGCGGCGCGGGCGGCGGCCGGGCCGCGGGCGTCGGCGACCAGCAGGGTGTCCCGGGTGCCGGCCGGGTCGAAGATCCAGGCGGCGTAGATCCTCTGGTCCCTGATCAGCTCCTCGGCGGCGGCCCGGTCCGCCGCGGTGGAGCTCCGGACGGCGTCGTCGGGGACCGAGTCCAGGCCGGCCACCAGCTTGGGGGCGACCTGCGGTGGGGCGACCACCGCGATCGACAGCTGGTGCGGCGCCGGGTGGTGCAGGGCACCCACGTAGGAGGTGATGAAGCCGAGCTGGAGCAGGAGGACGCCGATCACCAGCAGGGCGGCCCGGGGTGTCACCGCGTCCTTGAGTTCGGCGAGGAAACCTGATGCGGGCTCAGCCATCGCATGCTCCTTGGGTGGCGGGACAAAGCGGATGGATACTTCATATCATGAAGTAGTTTCGGGGATGTGTCGCCAGGGGGGTCGGGAGCGGAAAAAGTTGCCTTACTCAACCTTTTCTCCGTATGGTTGCTAAACGCAACAAAACTCCCGTCGAAGGATCCGTATGCCGACGACCCCCATGTCCCACCGACAGGTCCTCGAAGCCCTCTCCGGCCTGCTGCTCGGCCTCTTCGTGGCCGTGCTCTCCTCGACCGTCGTCTCCAACGCGCTGCCGCGGATCCTCACCGACCTGCACGGCGGCGAGTCCGCCTACACCTGGGTGATCACCGCGGCGCTGCTCTCCCTCACCGCCTCCACCCCGATCTGGGGCAAGCTCTCCGACCTGGTCAGCAAGAAGCTCCTGGTCCAGATCGCCCTGGTGATCTACATCGTCTCCTCGGCGCTGGCCGGGCTCTCCCAGAACACCGGCGAGCTGATCGCCTGCCGGGTGCTCCAGGGCGTCGGCGCCGGCGGCGTCACCGCCCTCGCCCAGATCTGCCTCGCCGCGATGGTCCCGCCCCGCGAGCGCGGCCGCTACAGCGGCTACTTCGGCGCGGTTTTCGCCCTCGCCACCATCGGCGGCCCGCTGATCGGCGGTGTCATCGTGGACACCGACTGGCTCGGCTGGCGCTGGTGCTTCTACGTGGGCATCCCGTTCTCACTGATCGCCATCCTGGTGCTCCAGCGGACCCTGCACCTGCCCGAGGCGCCCCGCCGCCGGGTGCGGATCGACTACCTCGGCGCGCTGCTGATCACCGCCTCGGTCAGCCTGCTGATGATCTGGATCAGCCTGGCCGGCAAGGACTACGCCTGGCTGTCCTGGCAGACCGCCGCGATGGTCGGCGGCGGGCTCGCACTGGCCGTGCTGTTCGTCCGGGTCGAACGCCGGGCCGCCGAACCGGTCATCCCGCTCGACCTGTTCCGGCACCGCACCGTCGCCCTGGTCTCGGTCGCCAGCGTGCTGATCGGCGTCGGCATGTACGGTGCGACCACCTTCCTCAGCCAGTACTTCCAGCTGGCCAAGGAGGAGTCGCCGACCATGGCCGGGCTGCTCACCCTGCCGATGATCCTCGGCCTGGCGATCTCCTCCACGGTGGCCGGCCGGCTGATCACCAGGTACGGCCGCTGGAAGGCCTACCTGGTGGCCGGCGCGCTGCTGCTCGCCGTCGGCTTCGGTCTGCTCGGCACCGTCCGCGCTGACACCGGCTACGGGGCGCTGGCCGCGTACATGGCGCTGACCGGCCTAGGGCTCGGCCTGACCACCCAGAACCTCGTCCTGGCCGTGCAGAACACCGTGCCCAGGAACGAACTGGGCGCCGCCAGCTCGGTGGTCACCTTCTTCCGCACCATGGGCGGCGCGATGGGCGTCTCCGCGCTCGGCGCCCTGCTCGCCGACCGGGTCTCGCACTACCTCGCACAGAACCTCGCCGCCGCGCACGTCGTGCCGGGCCCGGGCGCCGCCCTCGGCGGCGGTCAGATCCCGGACCTGCACCGGCTGCCCGCGCCCCTGGTGCCGCTGGTCACCGACGCCTTCGGGCACGGGGTCGGCCTGGTGTTCCTGGTCGCCGCGCCGTTCGCGCTGATCGCCTTCCTGGTGGTGCTCCTGATCCGCGAGGTGCCGCTGCGCACCACCCACGACGCGGCCGCGGAGCCCGCCGCCCGGCCCGCCACGGAGCTGTTCGCGGACTGACCCCCGGCAGGCCGAAGGGCCCTCGGAGCAACGGCTCCGAGGGCCCTTCGGCGTAGGGCCTGTCGGACAGGCCCTGGCGGCGACGGGGGGATCAGCCCGCGATCAGCGAGATCCCGTACAGCACCACGCCCGCGCAGGCGGCGAAGCAGACGCCGGCCCCGGCCAGCGCCAGGTTGCCGCTGCCGGCCCCGGGGGTGCCGGCCTGCCGGGCCTCCAGCGCGGCCTCCCGGCGGGAGAGCGCGAGATTGCCGAGGGCGAAGACGACGACCACCGCGAGGGTGATCAGCAGGCTGAAGCCCGCGGTCTGGCCGAGTGCGGCCCACTTGATGCTCATGACTGGCTGCCTCTCGCCGTCAGGCCGCGACGGCGGTGGTGGTGGGGGTCGGGTTGGCCGGGGTCGGGGTGACCTCGACCTCGACCGGGGTGACGTCGTTGACGTTGTCCGCGCTGACCGGCTGGCGGCGGGAGACGAGCCACATCGAGCCCGAGCCGATCACCAGCGCGGCGCCGACCAGGGCCACGCCCCAGTCGCCCTGGCTCGCCACGAACGCGGCGATGCCGGAGACGGTGGCGGCGGCCGGCAGGGTCAGGCCCCAGGTGTAGACCATGCGGCGCACCAGGCTCCAGCGCAGCGTGCCGCGGGGGCCGCCGAGGCCGGCGCCCATGATGGAGCCGGAGCAGACCTGGGTGGTGGACAGGCCGTAGCCCATGTGGGTCGAGGTCAGGATCGCCGTGGCGGCGGCGGTCTCCGACGCGAAGCCCTGCGGGGCCTTGATGTCGGCCAGGCCCTTGCCCATCGACCGGATGATCCGCCAGCCGCCCATGTAGGTGCCCAGCGCGATCGCCGCGCCGGCGCTGACGATCACCCAGAGCGGCGGCAGCGCGCCCTTGGGCAGCGCCTTGACCGAGACCAGGGTCAGGGTGATGATGCCCATCGTCTTCTGGGCGTCGTTGGTGCCGTGGGCGAGCGAGATCAGCGAGGAGGAGAAGATCTGGCCCCGCTTGAAGCCCTTGGTGGTGGTGTCCGTGCCGCCGCGGGTGATCAGGTACGCCAGCTTGGTGGCGCCCCAGGCGGCCACGCCGGCGACCAGCGGAGCGGCGACGGCGGGGATCAGGATCTTGCTGACAACGACGCTGAAGTTGACGCCGTCCATGCCGACCCCGACCACGGTGGCGCCGATCAGGCCGCCGTACAGCGCGTGGGAGGAGCTGGACGGCAGGCCCTTGAGCCAGGTCAGCAGGTTCCACAGGATCGCGCCGGCCAGAGCCGCGAAGATCACTTCGGGGTGGATGCCGGCCTTCTCGTTGACGATGCCACCCGAGATGGTGGTGGCGACCTTCACCGAGAGGAACGCGCCGCCGAAGTTCAGGACGGCCGCGATGGCGACCGCGACCTTCGGACGCAGGGCACCGGTGGCGATGGAGGTGGCCATCGCGTTGGCGGTGTCGTGGAAGCCGTTGGTGAAGTCGAAGGCGAGCGCCGTGATGATCACAACGGCCACCAGGAACGTGATGTGTTCCATACCCAAACAATCGTCGTAGTTGTCGGACTGACGCTGGTGTCAGGCCGACCGTAGGGACGGCTGGTGAACGGAAGGTTAACTGGATCGGGAATTGCGGTTCTGATGATGTCGCGGAGGTTGCGCAGGGGATGTGAAACCGTGGAGAGGGCGGGCCTGATCAGCGGGTTTGCGTGAAATGTCCAGCCTCGCCATGGTTTGCTGAGACCTGTCTCACACTGTCCTGCGGCGAAGATGAGAAGTTCATCAGTACGTACCGATGCCACCTGCCCCGGTGTGGGGCGGACATGGCAGGATCAGCCCGTTGCAGGCCGGGCGGGACGCCCGGGCGGAGGTCGCGAGGCGGGGGAGGCAGGCCGATGGGGGCTGCGCAGCGGATGGAGACGGCCGGAGTCCGGCCGTGGGTGCGGGCCGCCCTGCGGTGCGGGGCGGTGCTGGCCGCCGCGGCGCTCTCGCTGCCGCTCGCCGGCGCCGCGTACGCCGCGCCCGACCCGGGCCCGGCGGTCGCCGCGCCCACCGTCGCGCCCGGGGCCGACCCGCTGGCGGCCGCCAAGGCCACCCTCGGGCCGCTGCTCGACCAGCTGCACCAGCTCTACCAGCAGGCCGAGGCCGCCACCGAGCAGTACAACGGCTCGGTGGCCAAGCTGGCCGCGCTCCAGGCCACCATCACCGACCTGCAGACCCGGATCTCCCACCAGCAGGCCGCCGTGGACGCCGGCGGCGACCTCGCCGCGCAGCTGGCCGCCGCCCAGTACCGCAACGGCCACGCCTCCGAGCTCGGCGAGCTGCTGATGGCCAGTGACCCGTACGAGGCCGTGGTGGTCGCCGAGTTGCTGCAGGCCGCCGGCCGCTCGCAGTCGGCCTTCCTGGACCGCCTCAAGGCGGACCGGGCCACCCTGACCGTGCTCCAGCAGCAGGCCGAGCTGTCGCTGGCCCAGGAGCAGGCGGTCGCGGCCCAGCAGGAGCAGGCCAAGGCGGACGTGGCCAAGCGGCTCGCGGAGGTCGAGACGCTGGTCGGCTCGCTGACCGGCGCCCAGCGCACCGAACTGGAGCAGCTGGAGAAGCAGCAGGCCGACCAGGCGCAGCTGGCCTTCCTCGCCTCCGGCGCGCTCGGCAAGGGCGAGCGCACACCGTCCGAGGCCGGGCGCAGGGCGGTCGCCTACGCGCTGGCCCAGCTCGGCAAGGACTACGTGTGGGGCGGCGCCGGGCCGGACGTCTTCGACTGCTCGGGCCTCACCTCGCAGGCCTGGATCCACGCCGGGGTGTCCGTGCCGCGGACCAGCCAGGAGCAGTGGGCCCAGCTCAAGCACATCCCGCTGAACCAGATCCGGGCCGGCGACCTGGTGGTCTACTACGGCGGCGCCACCCACATCGGCATGTACATCGGCGGCGGCCTGATCGTCCAGGCCCCGCACACCGGTGACGTGGTCAAGGTGACCCAGATCGGCGCGATGCCGATCCTCGGTGTGGTGCGGCCCGACCCGGACGCGGCCGCCGACGACAAGGGCGGCGCCTGGAAGGTGCCGGACGTGAAGGTCGGCGCGGTGCGGATCGCGCCCGCGAAGCCGTCCACCCTGACGCCGACCCCGCCGGCGCCCGCCCCCGGCACGCCGACCGCGCCGGAGACGTCGCCGTCGCCCTCCACCGGCGGCACGCCCTCGGGCACCCCGTCCGGCGGCGGCACCCCGAGCGGCACCGGGACGCCGTCCGGCTCGGGCACCCCGTCCGGTGGCGGGACGCCGTCCGGCGGCGGCACGCCGTCGACCGGCACCGGCACCCCGTCGACCACCGGGACTCCGCCGTCGACCGGCACCGGCACCCCGACCGACGCCGCCTCTGCCACCGGCACCCCCTCCGGGTCCGGTACGGGCTCCGCGGGCACCGCCTCGGTCTCGCCGAGCGGCACCGGGCACGCCCAGGACTGACGCCGCGGGCCCGGCCCCCCGTCGCGGGGGCCGGGCCGTGCGCCGTCCGGTCAGATCCCGCTGTCCGGCTCGAACCGGACCACCACGGCCTTGGAGGTCGGGGTGTTGCTGATGTCGGCCGTGGAGTCCAGCGGCACCAGCACGTTGGTCTCCGGGTAGTAGGCCGCCGCGCCGCCCCGGGCGACCGGGTAGTGCACCACCCGGAAGTGCGGGGCCCGCCGTTCGACGCCGTCCCGCCACTCGCTCACCAGGTCGGTGTAGGAGCCCTCGGCCAGGCCCAGTTCGGCCGCGTCCTCGGGATTCACCAGGACCACCCGGCGGCCGCCGGTGATGCCCCGGTAGCGGTCGTCCAGCCCGTAGACGGTGGTGTTGTACTGGTCGTGCGAGCGCAGGGTCTGCAGCAGCAACCGCCCGGCCGGCACCTCGGGCGCGGTGAGCGGGTTGACGGTGAAGTTGGCCTTCCCGGTCGCGGTGGGGAAGGTGCGGTGGTCGCGCGGGCCGTGCGGCAGCACGAATCCGCCGGGGCGGCGGACCTTCTCGTTGAAGTCCTCGAAGCCGGGCACCACGCGCGCGATCCGGTCCCGGACGGTGTCGTAGGACTCGGCGAACTGCTCCCACGGCACCGGGTGCTGCGGGCCGAGCGCGGCCCGGGCCAGCCGGCAGACGATCGCCACCTCCGAGAGCAGGGTGTCGGACGGCGGCCTCAGCCCGCCGCGCGAGGAGTGCACCATGCTCATCGAGTCCTCGACGCTGACGAACTGGGCGCCGGCGGCGGTCCAGTCCCGGTCGGTGCGGCCCAGCGTGGGCAGGATCAGCGCCCGGGCGCCGGTGATCACGTGCGAGCGGTTGAGCTTGGTGGACACGTGCACGGTCAGCCGGCAGTTGCGCATCGCGGCCTCGGTGGCCACGGTGTCCGGGGTCGCGGCGACGAAGTTGCCGCCCATCGCGAAGAACACCCCGATCCGGCCGTCGCGCATCGCCCGGATCGTGTCCACCGAGTCCAGGCCGTGCTCGCGCGGCGGCTCGAAGTCGAACTCCTTGCCCAGCGCGTCCAGGAAGGCGGTGCTCGGGCGTTCGAAGATGCCCATCGTGCGGTCGCCCTGCACGTTGCTGTGGCCGCGCACCGGGCAGACGCCGGCGCCGGGGCGGCCGACGTTGCCCCGCAGCAGCAGGAAGTTGACCACCTCGCGGATGGTCGGGACGGCGTGCTTGTGCTGGGTCAGGCCCATCGCCCAGCAGACGATGATCCTGTCGGAGGCCAGCACCAGCCGGGCCAGCTCCTCGATCTGCTCCCACGGCAGGCCGGTCGCGGCCAGCACCTCGGCGCGGTCGGTGGCGGCCGCCTCGGCGGCGAACTCCTCGAAGCCGTGGCAGTGCTCGGCGACGAACGCCTCGTCCACCCCGCCGTCCGCGGCCAGCACCAGCTGGTTCAGCGCGCGGAACAGCGCGAGGTCGCCGCCGAGCCGGATCTGCAGGAAGAGGTCGGTGAGCTTGGTGCCCGCACCGACCAGGCCGCGGGCGTTCTGCGGGTTCTTGAACCGCTCCAGCCCCGCCTCCGGCAGCGGGTTCACGCTGACGACCTTGGCGCCGGCCCGCTTGGCCCGCTCCAGGGCGGAGAGCATCCGCGGGTGGTTGGTGCCGGGGTTCTGGCCCGCCACGATGATCAGGTCGGCCTGGTAGAGATCCTTCAGGTGGACGCTGCCCTTGCCGATGCCCAGCGTCTCGGTCAGCGCCGAGCCCGAGGACTCGTGGCACATGTTGGAACAGTCGGGCAGGTTGTTGGTGCCCAGCTGCCGGGCGAAGAGCTGGTAGAGGAAGGCGGCCTCGTTGCTGGTCCGGCCCGAGGTGTAGAAGGCGGCGCCGTCCGGGGTGTCCAGCGCCTTCAGCTCGTCCGCGACGACCGCGAAGGCGCGCTCCCAGGACACCGGCACGTAGTGGTCGGAGCCCTCCTCCAGCAGCATCGGCTCGGTGAGGCGGCCCTGCTGGCCGAGCCAGTAGCCGGAGCGTCCGGCCAGCTCCGACACCGGGTGGGCGGCGAAGAATCCGGCGGTGATCCGGCGCTCGGTCGCCTCCTCGGCGACCGCCTTGGCGCCGTTCTCGCAGAACTCCGCGGTGTGGGTCTTCCCGGGCTCGGGCCACGCGCAGCCGGGGCAGTCGAACCCGTCCGGCTGGTTGACCTTGCGCAGGGTGGCCAGCGTCCGCCGGGCGCTCATCTGCTCCCCGGCCATCTGCAGGCTCTTGGCGACGGCGGTCAGGCCGGCTGCCGCGTGCTTGGGGGCGCCCACCTCGGGTGCGTCCTGCACCGGGTCGCTCTGCGGGGCCTGCTTGGCCATGGCTGACACCTCCTGCTGGGTGGGGCCGCACCGTTGCCGTGCCCCTGCCGCCCATCCTCGCACTGCGGCCGGCGGGGCGGAGGGGGGTGGCACCGGCACCACCGCGCGCGACAGAATGCCGACCGTCCGCCCTGCCTGCCGTCCGAGGAGTGAGCCAGCCGATGCCGCCCACCGATGTGCCCCCGGGGGAGTTCGGCCCCGCCGAGCCGCCGCCCGCGGCCGTCCCGGAGGTACGGGCCCTGCTGGTCCGGCTGCGCGCCGCCGCACCGGCCGCCCGGACCGCGGACGGCGCCGCCCAGCTGCTGGAGGCGGTGGCCCGCGAGATGGTCGCCGAACTCGGCCGGTACGACCGCCAGACCCTGTCCACCTGGCGGGAGGTGGCCCGGTGGCAGGGCGAGGCCGGCGACCCCGGCGCGGCGATCCACCTGCTGGAGCAGGTCATCCTGGACATGGCCCAGGCACTGGGCACCGGCGACCCGGAGACCCTCAGCGCCCGGCTCGACCTGGCCGCCGAGGTCGGCCGCGCGGGTGACCCGGCCGCCGCGCTGCGCCGCCTGCACGAGCTGCTGCCCGCCCTGACGGCCGCGGTCGGCGAGGACGACATCCGGGTGCTGCGGGCCCGGATCGACGTGGCCGCCCACACCGTGGCGGTGGGCGACCTCGCCGGCGGCGTCCAGCAGCTGGTGCAGCTGGTCCCGCGGATCCAGCAGGTGCTGGGCGAGGACCACCTGCTGCTGAGCGAGGCCCGGCTGACCCTCGGCCGGTACGTGCAGCGCTGGGGCCGCACCCCGGGGGCGCCGCCCGGGCTCGGCTGGGTGGAGGCGGTCGCGGTGGTCCACCGGCTGACGGTCTGGGACTTCGACACCGACCGGGAGGCCCTGGCCTGCGTCAGCGAGCTGGAGCGCCGCACCGGGCTGAAGGGGCTGGCCGACCGGATCTACTCCGCGCCCGACCACCTGACGGCCGAGCAGGTCACCGCCCTCGCCCTCGGACAGCCGGCGGGCCCGCCGGGGTGACCGGCCGCGCCGGTGCTCACCGGGGTGCCCGACCGGCCCCGCCCGCACCGGGGTTCAGCCGGCGCAGGGCGGCCGCGGCCCGCCGGAGCGGGGTCGGCGGCAGCCCGTCCCGGGTGGCGCCGCGGGCGAAGTGGCGCTCCAGGTAGTACTGGCCGACCGAGAGCACGCTGGTCACGCCGACGTACCAGAGCGTGGCCACCATCAGCAGCGGGATCACCTGGTAGGTCTGGTTGTAGACGAGCTGCGCCGAGTAGAGCAGGTCCTGCACGGCGAGCACGCTGACGATCGAGGTGCCCTTGAGGGTGCCGATCAGCATGTTGCCGGCGGTCGGCACGATCGAGCGCATCGCCTGCGGCACGACGATCCGGCGCAGCACCCGGCGCCGGCCGAGGCCGAGCGAGGCGGCGGCCTCCAGCTGCCCCTGGTCGACCGAGAGGATGCCGCTGCGGACCACCTCGGCGGCGAACGCCGCCTCGTGCAGGGTGAGTCCGATCACGGCGGTCAGCACCGGGCCGAGCAGGTTGACCGTCCGTACGGTGAGGAACTCGGGGCCGAACGGGATGCCCACCCCGAGGTGCGGGTAGAGCGCGCCGATGTTGAACCAGAACAGCAGCTGCACCAGCAGCGGGGTGGCCCGGAACACCCAGACGAAACCCCAGCTCAGCGAGGTGAGCACCGGGTTGTCCGACAGTCGGGCCAGGGCCAGCAGGGTGCCCAGGGCGAAGCCGAGGACCATCACCAGGGCGGTCAGCCACAGCGTCAGCAGCAGGCCGGTGGTGATCGAGGTGGTGGTGAGGTACTGACCGACCACCTCCCACTGGAACGCCCGGTTGCGGACCAGCGAGTTGAGCACCATGCCGAAGAGCAGCAGCGCGACGGCGGCGGCGACCAGCCGGCCGGGGCGGCGGCGCGGCACGATCGGCAGCCCGGCGGTGTCGGGGTCGGTGACCGGTGCGGACGGTCCGGCCGGGAGGGCGGAGAGAGTCGGGCGGTCCGGGCGGTCCGGGTCGGTCGGTGGGGAGGCGGAGTTCGGCGGCAGGACGTCGGGCGGCGTGGCCATGGAGGGGCTCCAGGTGCGGGCGGGCAGGCAGGGGCCGCCGTCCGTCACGCGCGCGCCGAGTCCCTCAACACGGCCGGGAGGCGGCACAGTTCGCCGGCTCCGCGGTACGCACTCACTCCGCCCCGATCGTACGCGGGCCCGGCACCGGAATGTCAAGGGATCCCACCCGCCGGCGGCCGGGTCCGGCGGGCCGGGAACGTCCGTCCAGCGGGCGGTGGTTGACGAACTCCGAGGTTCGCTGCTCAACTTGCGCCATGAATGCCGAGCAGCGTCTGGTCACGCGCGGCCACATCGACTTCGGTCGGGTGTGGTCCGCGGCGTGTTGCGGCTGACCCGGCAGCGGGCCGCCTGACCGGCCCTGCTCTCCTTCGGAGACCTCCCTCGATTGCCCCGTCGCGGGCCGGGAAGCCGCCATGTCCGACGGATCGACAGGCGTGCGCTGCCGCCGCCCCCTCTCCTGACCGACCGTCCGTCACACTCCGCCGTCCGACGGTTCCTCCCCACCTCCGCCGCGCCCCCGCCTGCCCGCACGCCCCCGCGCCGGGGGCCGCCTCCGGCGTGCCCGCGCCCTCCAGGAAGGCCCGCACCATGCCCGTCGAGTTCCTCGGCATCGCCGCCACCGGCGACGGCTCGGAAACCTCCGCCCGCACCACCGCCGCCTTCGACCGCGACTACACCCTGCGCCTGGCCCGCGCCCACGAGGACCACGGCTGGGACCGGGTGCTGTTCGCCTACGGCGCCGGCGCGCCGGACCCGGCGCCGTCCGCCGCCTTCCTCGCCGCCAGGCTGGAGCGGTTGCAGATCCTGCTGGCGCACCGCCCCAACGTCTCGTACCCGACCTTCGCCGCGAAGACCTTCGCCACGCTCGACCGGATCAGCGACGGCCGGCTCACCGTGCACTTCATCACCGGCGGCAACGACCACGAGCAGCAGCGGGAGGGCGACTTCCTGACGAAGGACCAGCGCTACGCCCGCACCCGCGAGTACATCGGCATCGTCAAGAAGGCCTGGACCTCGCACGAGCCGTTCGACCACGAGGGCGAGTACTACCGGTTCAACGACTTCGTCTCGGACGTGTTCCCCGTCCAGCAGCCCCGGCCGGCCGTCTCCTTCGGCGGCTCCTCACCGGCCGCCTACGCGGCGGGCGGGGCCGAGGCGGACGTGTTCTGCCTGTGGGGCGAGCCGCTGGCCGCCACCGCCGAGCAGATCGAGCGGGTCCGGGAGGCCGCCGCCGCGGCGGGCCGCACCGACACCCCGCGGATCCAGGTCGCCTTCCGGCCGATCATCGCCCCGACCGAGGAACTGGCCTGGGAGAAGGCGCACCGCACGGTCGACGCGATCCGGGCGCGGCAGTCCGCCCCTGGCCTGGTCCGCCGACGGCCGGCCGGCGGACCGGAGAACGCCGGCTCGCAGCGCCTGATCGAGATCGCCGGCAAGGGCGAGCGCTACGACCGGGCGCTGTGGACCCCGACCGCCGCGGCCACCGGCGGCGCCGGCAACTCCAACGCGCTGGTCGGCACGCCGGAGACGGTCGCCGAGGCCCTGCTGGACTACTACGACCTGGGGGTGGAGATCCTCTCCGCCCGCGGCTACGACCTGATCGGCGACGCCGTCGACTTCGGCCGGCACGTCATCCCGATCGTCCGCGAGGAGGTCGCCAAACGGGACGCGGCGGCGGCGGCCCGGCTCGCCGCCGAGGACGAGGCCGCCCGGCGCCGCGAGCGGCAGCAGCTGATCGCGGTGCAGGCGTGAGCACGCCGCCGGTCGAGGTCAGACGGGTCGCGCTCGACGACCCGCTGACCGAGCCGCTGGTCCGCGAGCTCACCGAGGAGTACGTGACCCGGTACGGCCCGGGCGGACGCCAGGAGATGGCCCGGTACTCCGCGGCCGAGTTCACGCCGCCGCACGGTCTGCTGCTGCTCCTGCTGGAGGGCGGCACGCCGGTCGCCGGTGGCGCCTTCCGGCGCTACGACGAGTCCACCGCCGAGGTGAAGCGGATGTGGACGCATTCGGCGCACCGCCGCCGGGGGCTGGCCCGCCGGGTGCTGGCCGAGCTGGAGGCGGCGGCCGCAGCGGCCGGCTACCGGCGGATCCACCTGACCACCGGCCCGCGCCAGCCCGAGGCCAAGGGCCTCTACCTGGCGACCGGCTACACCCCGCTGTTCGACCCCGCCGCGGACCCGGCGCCGGCCCTCGGCCCGCTGCCGTTCGAGAAGGACCTCACCGCTCACCTCGCCGCGCACGCCACCGCCCACCTCGCCGCGCACGCCACCGCCCACCTCACCGCACACCACTGAGAGGCACGACCCCGTGAGACGCGTACTCCCCGCAGTCCTGGCCGCCGCCACCGCCGTGGTCCTGGCCGGCTGCAGCTCGGCCCCGACGTCCGCCTCGCCCAACGCCCCGGGGGCCTCCGCCGTCGCCGCGGCGAGCCAGGACGTCGTGGCGGCCGAGCAGAAGGTGGACTCGATCGCGGCGCTGCTGCCGGAGGAGGTCCGCAGGGCGGGCACCCTCAGGCTGGGCGGCGCGGGCGGCGCGCCGCCCAGCGCCTTCTACCCGGACCCGGCCACCAAGAAGGCGGCGGGGCTCGACGTGGACTTCGCGGACGCGGTCGCCAAGGTCCTCGGCATCACCGTCCAGCGCGAGGAGGCGTCCTTCGAGACCATCCTCCCGGCGCTGGACAGCGGCAAGTACGACGTGGGCACCGGCAACTTCGGCGTCACCACCGCCCGGCTGAAGACCATCGACTTCGTCACCTACATCGACGACGGCCAGGGCTTCGCGGTGAAGCGGGACAACACCGCGATCCAGCCGGTGACCGACCTGGTCCAGCTCTGCGGCCTGACCATCGGCACCGGGGTCGGCACCACCTTCGAGACCACGCTGAACAGCCGGAAGAACGTCTGCACCGACGCCGGGAGGAAGCCGTACGAGGTGCGGGCCTTCGCCGACAGCGGTGCGGTGCTGACCGGTCTCCAGCAGGGGCGGGTCGACGTGGTGATGTCGACCATCAACGGCCTGCGCTACCAGGCCGGCCAGGAGGCGTCCGGGACGAAGTTCCTGGGCGAGTTCCACCGGCTCGACGTCGGCTTCGCGTTCAAGAAGGGCTCGCCGCTGACCCCGGCCTTCCAGGCGGCCGTCAACCAGCTGATCAAGGACGGCACCTACACCCGGATCCTCCGGAAGTGGGGCACCACCGACTCGGCGATCACCGAGTCGAGGATCAGCCCGCCCGAGCACCCGTGATCCCGTGTCATCGCCCGCCGGCCGGCAGCCGGCCCGAACAGAGGAACCGGTCACCATGACCGTCACCACGACCACGTCCCCTGTCGTCCCCGTCACCCCCGCGCCGCCCCCGGAGGAATCCGACGCCGGCCTGCGGGTCGTCCCCGCCCGGCACCCCTGGCGCTGGTTCGCCGGTGCCGCCGCCGTCGTGCTGGTCGCCCAGTTCCTGCACGGGCTGGCCACCAACCCCGGCTGGGACTGGGAGACCTTCAACGCCTTCCTGACCACCGACAGCATCCTGCGCGCCGTCTGGACCACCCTCCAACTCACCTTCTACGGAACGGTCCTCGGGTTCGCGCTGGGAGCGGTCGTGGCGGCACTGCGGCTCTCGCCCAGTCCGATCCTGCAGACCATCGCCTGGACGTACATCTGGGCCTTCCGGTCGATCCCGCTGATCGTCCAGCTGGTCTTCTGGTTCAACCTGTCCTACCTCTACAAGCGGCTCGGCGTCGGCATCCCGTTCGGCCCGACGCTGTGGCACTTCGAGACCATGGACGTGCTCGGCGCGCTGGGCGCCGCCGTCCTGGGGCTCGCGCTGCACCAGGCCGCGTACGCCGCCGAGATCATCCGGGCCGGCGTCATCTCGGTCGACGCCGGGCAGCTGGAGGCCGCCGCCGCGCTCGGCATCCCGCGCCTGCGGCAGGCCTGGCGGATCGTCCTGCCGCAGGCCATGCGCGGCATCCTGCCGAACGCCGCCAACGAGGTGATCTCGCTCTTCAAGGGCACCTCGATCGTCTACGTGATGGCGATCGGCGAGCTCTTCTACCAGGTGCAGGTGATCTACGGCCGGACCGGACGGGTGGTGCCGCTGCTGATGGTGGCCACCGCCTGGTACGTGCTGCTGACCACGCTGCTGTCGATCGGCCAGTACTACATCGAGCGGTACTTCGCCCGGGGCGCCGAGCGCACTCCGCCGCCGACCCCGCTCCAGCGCGCCCGCGCCTTCGTCCGCCAGATCCAGGAGAGCCGGCTCTCCGCAGCCCCGGGAGGCCGTTCATGACCACGACCATGGTGGACGTCCGCGGCGTCCACAAGAGCTTCGGCCGCCTCGACGTGCTGCGCGGGGTCGACCTGCGGGCCGAGGCGGGCTCGGTGACCGTGATCCTCGGGCCGTCCGGCTCCGGGAAGTCCACCCTGCTGCGGGCCATCAACCACCTGGAGAAGCTCGACCGCGGCTACGTCGCGATCGACGGGGAGCTGATCGGCTACCGCCGCGCGGGCGACCGGCTGTACGAGCTCAAGGAGCGCGAGGTGCTGCGCCAGCGCACCAACCTCGGCTTCGTCTTCCAGAACTTCAACCTGTTCCCGCACCTCACCGTGGTGGAGAACCTGGTGGAGGCCCCGGTCAGCGCGCTCGGGGTGCCCAAGGCCGAGGCCAGGGCCCGGGCGCTCGACCTGCTCGCCCGGGTCGGCCTGGCCGACAAGGCGGATGCCTACCCGCGCCGGCTCTCCGGGGGCCAGCAGCAGCGGGTCGCGATCGCGCGCGCGCTGGCGCTGGAGCCCAAGGTGCTGCTGTTCGACGAGCCCACCTCGGCGCTCGACCCCGAACTGGTCGGTGAGGTGCTGGACGTCATCAAGGACCTGGCCCACAGCGGCACCACGATGATCGTGGTCACCCACGAGATCGGCTTCGCCCGCGAGGTGGCGGACACCGTGGTCTTCATGGACGGCGGGGTGGTGGTCGAACAGGGCCCGCCCGCCGAGGTCCTGGACAACCCGCAGCACGAGCGCACCCGGGCCTTCCTGTCCAAGGTCCTGTGACACCCCCTTCCCGTCGCCTCATCGTCCGGTAACACCCCTTCCCCCGAACGGAGTTCCGCCATGTCCCTACCCCGTCGCGCCCTCGTCGCCGCCACCGGTCTGTCCGTCTCGCTGGTGCTCGGCGCCTGCGGATCCTCCTCGAACGCCTCCGCCGACCTCGGCGGCACCAAGGGCAGCGTGGCGCCGAACGGCGTCACGGTGAACCTGACGGCCGACCAGAAGCGGGTCACCACCGCGAAGGTGGACGCGATCGCCGCGCTCGTCCCGGAGGAGATCAGGAAGAGAGGGACCCTCCAGGTGGTCGACTCCCTGGGCACCGTGCCGCCGCTCGACTTCCACGCCACCGATGACAAGACCGTCATCGGGGCCGAGCCGGACCTCGCGTACCTGATCGGCGACGTGCTCGGGCTCAAGGTCGAGCTGAACCCGGTCTCCTGGGAGAACGTCTTCGTCGGCCTGGACAGCGGCAAGTACGACGTCGGCATCACCAACATCACGGTGACCGAGGCCCGCAAGGAGAAGTACGACTTCGCCACCTACCGCCTGGACATCCTCGGGTTCGAGGCCAAGAAGGGCTCCGGCTGGAAGGTCGCCGGGCCCAGGGACGTCGCGGGGCACACCATCGCCGTCGCCTCCGGCACCAACCAGGAGAAGCTGCTGATCGCCTGGAACGAGGCGAACGTCAAGGCCGGTCTGAAGCCGGTCGACATCAAGTACTTCCAGAACTCCTCCGACTACTACCTGGCGCTCTCCTCCGGCCGGATCGACGCCTACCTCGGCCCCAACCCGACCTCCGCCTTCCACGCGGCGCAGACCGGCGAGACCGAGGTGATCGGCACCTACTCCGGGGCGGGCGACCAGGTCCTGGGCAAGATCGCCGCTACCACGAAGAAGGACAACGGCCTGGTCAAGGCACTCAACGAGGCGGTCAACGAGGTCGTCAGGAACGGCACCTACGGCCAGGTGCTGAAGCGCTGGGGTCTGGAGAACGAGGCCGTCCAGACCTCCGAGATCAACCCGCCCGGCCTGCCCAAGGTCGGCTGAGCGGGCCCCGCGCCCCGGCCCGCGGGACGCGTTCCAGGACGCCGCCCGCGAAGACGTCGTAGAGCGGCAGGCTCTCCAGGTGCACGTAGCCGATGTGGCAGTCGCAGACCGGCAGCGGGCACGGCCGCGGGCGCAGTTCGGCCCGGTAGGAGCCGTCGTAGAGGTTCCCCAGCGGCGGGCGGACGAAGTGGCAGCGCCGCACGGTGCCGTCCCCGTCGACCGAGATGACGGACTCGCCGGTGCGGCACGGCCGGCCGCCGCTGGGGTGCGGGTCGCGGCTGTAGCCGAAGAGCGGGTCCAGGGCCGTCCAGTCGGCGGCCTGCGGGTCGGTGTACGTCCGCCCGTCGGCGGCGTTGACCCACAGGTAGACCTCGGGCGGCAGCTCGGCGCGCAGCCGCCGGGCCGGTGCCAGGTGCTCGGGTTCGCCGACCACGCCGACGCTGTACCGGGCGCCGAGCGCGGTCAGTTCCCGGCACTTGGCGAGGAAGCGCTCGGGGGTCACCTGGCCCGGGTGGTAGGTGATCCAGAACGCCAGGGTGTCCAGGTCGGCGTCGGCCAGCCAGTCGGTGCGGCAGCTGAAGTTGGTCTGGATCGCCACCCGGCGCACGTGCGGCAGCCGGCTCAGCTCGGCCAGCACGCGCCGGTACCAGGAGCGGACCAGGCCCTCGCCCCAGGGCGTGAACAGCAGCGAGAGGGTGTCGCCGCGCTGCCCGGCCGCCCAGCCGGCGAACCGCTCCAACGCGGCCCGGTCGGCCCGCAGCTGGTCCGGGGTGTCGCGGCGCTTCGCGAACGGGCAGTAGGGGCAGTCGTAGTCGCAGGAGGCGAGCGGGCCGCGGTACAGCACCGTCAGGTCCATCGGCTCCGGCGGCCCGGCCGGGCGCGGCGCGGTGGCGGCCTGCCCCGGCAGGCCCAGGAAGACCGTCATTTCGCCTCGTACGCGGCCATCCGGGCGCGGACCTCCGCCGAGAAGAGCAGCGGGCCGACCGCGTCGGAGTGGGCCAGCCCCTCGGGGGTCAGCACCAGGGCGGGGCCCGTCCGGTCGAGCCAGCCGCGGGTGTCCAGCTCGGCCAGCTCGGCGGGGAAGTGCTCGTCCGGTCCGGCGCCGAACCGCGCCCGGTAGTCGGCGAGTTCGAGCCCGGAGGCCTGCAACAGCGACTGGATCAGGTGGCGGCGTCGGCTCTCGTCCCGGTTCATCGGGCGGCCGTGCTCGGCGTGCCGGAAGTCCTCGGTGGCCACGTACGCGTCGATGATGCCGCGGACCTCCGTCGCGTTGACCGCGTAGTCGAAGGAGTAGTGCAGCCGGGAGGTGTACGAGCGGGCGCCGCAGCCGAGACCGACCATGCCGTCGGTCTGGCAGGCGTACTCGCTCTCGCCCGCGGCGGGGGAGCCGAGCCGGCGGAACATCCGCATCGACACCTGCTCGTACCCGTTCGCCAGCAGGTGGTCGCGGCCGGTGCGGTAGAGGTCGAGGCGCTGGGCGTCCCAGCCGGCGCCGGACTCCTCGGCCGGCCGCCGGCCCAGGCCGGTCAGCGGCCGGACGTACAGAGGGTAGAGGTACAACTCCTCCGGCCGCCAGGCCAGGGCCGCGTCGAGCGAGCGCAGCCAGCTGGCCCGGGTCTGGCCGTCGATGCCGTAGATCAGGTCGATGTTGAGCACCGGGAAGCCGGCCGCCCGGATCCGGCCCAGCGCGGCCTCCACGGCGGCCCGTTTCTGCGGGCGGACGGCCGAGCGGGCCTCCTCGTCCAGGAAGGACTGGACGCCCAGGCTGAGCCGGGTGGTGCCGCGCTCGGCGAGCACCGCCAGCCGGTCGGCCGTCGAGGTGTCGGGGGAGGCCTCCACCGAGAGCGGCACCGCGCGCAGGTCGACACCCATCCGCTGCTCGGCGATGTCGCAGAGCCGTTCCAGCTCGGCGGCGGTGAGGTAGGTCGGGGTGCCGCCGCCGAAGGCCGCCAGCGCGAACCGGGCGTCCTCGTCGAGCGCCTGACGGACGGCGCCGGCCTGCCGCTCCAGCGCGTCCAGGTAGGCGGTGGTCAGGCCCTCGGGGCTGCCGATCCTGGTGAAGAGGTTGCAGAAGCCGCAGCGCACCTCGCAGAACGGGATGTGCAGGTAGAGCGAGAGCGCGTGCTGCGGCTCGCCCGCCCACAGCCCGTCCAGCGCCGGGCGCTCGGGCAACGGCCGGTAGGCGGTCTTGTGCGGGTACGCGTAGACGTACGACTGGTACGGCCGCGGCGCCTCGACGGCGGTGCTCATGCGGTGGGCCCTTCGGCGGCGGGGAGGGTGAAGTGGGCGTAGGGGACGGTCCAGACCACCTCGTGGCCGATCCGGTGGCCGGTGTACCCGTCCTCCCCGTACGCGGTGCCGTGGTCGGAGCAGACGATCGCGAAGCACGGGCGGCGGCGGCTCATCGCGGTGAACAGCCGGCCGATGTGCGCGTCCACGTACTCCAGCGCGGCGGCGTGGCTGGCCCGGGTGTCGCCGCTCTCCCGGGTGGCGCCGGGCAGGTGGAACCAGTTCGGCTGGTGCAGTGCGGAGACGTTGAGGAAGAGGAACAGCGGCCGGCCGTCCGGCTGTTCGGCGGCGACCCGCTCGGCCCGGGCGACCTGGGCCTCGAACGAGGTCGGCGAGGGCACGCCCATCTCCGGCTCCCAGTGGCTCTCCTGGAACAGGCCGGGCAGCACCGAGCCCAGCGGGCCCTGCTTGTTGAAGAAGCCGACCCCGCCGATGCAGACCGTCCGGTAGCCGGCGGCGGCCAGCGCGGACGGCAGGTCGGCGGTGTCGAAGACCCAGGTGCGCCGCTCGGTGGTCTCCGACCCGGCGAACCGGGCCGCGAACAGCCGCGGGTGCGGCCCGTCCGGGCTCGCCGGGGTCGGCAGGAAGCCGGCCAGGATCGCCTGGTGGGCGGCGTAGGTGAAGCTGCCGGGGGAGTGCCGGCGCTCCCAGCGGCCGCCGGGCAGCACCGCGGCCAGGTGCGGGATCCGCCCGGCGGCGGCGAGCTCCTCGGCCACGTCGAAGCGCAGCGTGTCGAGGGTGACCAGGAGCAGGTCGTGGCTGCCGACCACCTGGTTCATGTCGGGTGTCCGAGGGGTCATCGCGAAGCTCCGGTCGGTGGTGCGTGGTGGTGCCGGTCGGCGAGCAGGGCGGCGATCTGGGCGCCGTAGGTGTCCAGGCCCTCGGCCGGACCGCCCGGCAGGCCGGTGAGGCCGGGCAGCAGGTCGCCGAAGGCGTTCACCTCGCCGACCAGGCCGCGCCGCCAGCCCGCCACCGGCAGCAGGTCGACGCCGACCATCGGGGAACGGGGGAAACAGGCCGCGGCCCGCTCGGCGGTCTCCAGCAGGCCGGGCCAGGCCGGGCCGGCCGCCGCGCGGACGAGCCCGGTGTCCCCCCGGGCGCCGCCGAGGTGCAGGTTGGTCATCGGGTGGGTGCTGGTGCGCACCACGACGTGGGTCGCCCGGCCGGCGACCACCACCACCCGCAGGTCGGCGGCGCGGCCGCCCTGGGACGCCTTGGGCACCCACTGCTCGACGTGCAGCCCGTCCGGCGCGAGCAGGTCGACCAGGGCCGCGATCTCGGACGGGGACCGGTAGCGGCGCACCCGCAGCGAGTTGTGCAGCCGCCCGTCCGCCGACTCGACCGAGGTGGTCGCCAGGACCTGCCCGCGGGGACCGAACTCCAGCGCCACCACCCCGGAGGCCGAGGACCCGTGGGCGGGCTTGAGGAACACCCGGCGCAGCCCGGCCGCGGAGAGCCGTTCCGTCAGCTCGGCCCAGCCGGCGGGGCTCGGGCCCGGCAGGGCGCGTGGCACCGGTACCCCGGATCCGGCCAGCAACCGGTGCGTGCGGCGCTTGTCGAACATCACGGCGATCTCGTCGGGATCCCCCAGCAGCCGGGCCCCCGGCGCGGCCCGGACCGCCCCGGCCACCCGGTCGAGCGCGGCCGTCAGCCCCGCGTACCAGGCCGCGCCGCCCTCCACCCGGGTCGGCGCCCAGCCGTCGCCGAGCGCGGGCCCGCGCAGCAGCCGGTCGACCGTCCCGTCCTCGCCGGGGGACTCGATCCGCAGCAGTGTGCCGGGCGCGATCCGGTGGGAGCCGCGCAGCACGTCCCGCCAGGGCAGGACGGCCGGCTCGGGCAGCCCGGCGGCGCGGGCCGCGGCGGCGAACAGGGTGACCCGCCGGTGGCCCGGGTTGCCGAGAACGGCCAGTGCGGGTGCGGGTGCGGGTGCAGGGGGTGTGGGGGGTGCGGGGTGTGCCATCGGGGTGTGCCCGCTACTCGGCCACGGCCACGTAGCGGTCCTCCTCGTCCTCGTCGTCGTCCGACTCCGCCAGATCGAGCTTCACCCCGGCCAGGGCCTCCTGGAGGCGCTCGCGCACCGGCTCGGAGAGGAAGCTGTGGTGCAGGTCCAGTGACTGCAGGTGGGTCAGCGGCTGGCCCTCCAGCAGCGCGCCGACGCCCTCGTCCGTCAGGACGCCCATGGCCAGGCTGAGGTGCTCCAGCCGGGCGACCACCGGGGCGTGGGCGACGGCGGCGGCGATCTCGTCCTGGATCTCGGAGTTCTCCAGCCCCAGGCGGCGCAGGGTCGGGAAGCGCACCCCGTCGAGGATCGGCGCCAGGTCGCCGACGGACGCGCCGCCGCCGTACTCCTCCACGCCGAGCCACAGCTCCAGCTCGGCGAGCGCGGGCAGGTCGCTCGCGCCGACGGCGGCCACCACGGCCGGGCTCAGGCCGCCCGACTCGAACCGCAGGGAGCGCAGCGCGGGGTGCCGGACCGGTTCGAGCGCGAGGCCGGCGTTCCCACGCACCACCAGGCGCTCCAGGGCGGGGAAGGCGGTCAGCGCGCCGGTCACGTCGCACATCCGGAGCCAGGAGATCTCGCACTCCTCGGACGTGACGTCGCCGAGGAACAGCGCCCGCAGTCCGGGCAGCCGACCGGCACCGTCGAGCAGGGCGGCCATCGCCGGGGCGAGCCCGTCGTAGCCGCCGGCCCACCAGGGGCCGATCACCACGGCCCGCACCCGGGAGGTGTCCACGGCGGCCAGGAAGTCGGCCCAGAGCCGCTCGAAGCCGTGCCCCGCGTCGTACGGGACGGCGATCCGCCAGGCCACCGCGTCGGGCTCGGGCAGGTCGGTGTGGCCGGTGTGGCCGGTGGTGAAGTCGAACACCGGCAGACCGTGGAAGGTCCGGACGTGACGGCCGACGGACATGCGCTGCTCCTCGGTGCGGCGGCGGGAGGGGACGACCTGTCTACCAGGCCCGGGCGACGGCGGCGCGCCCGGGCGAGGACGGCCGGAGGATCACTCGGAGACCGCCACGTACCGCCACCGCTCGTCCGGCCGGCCGGCCTCGGAGAGGTCGACCCGCACGCCGGGCAGGGCCTCGGCGAGACGCTGCTGCATCTGCTCGCCGAGGTAGTGGTGGTGCAGGTCCAGCGACTGCAGGTGGGTCAGCGGCTGGCCCTCCAGCAGGGCGCCGGCGCCCTCGTCGGTCAGCATCCCCATCGACAGGCCGAGGTGTTCCAGCCGGGCCACCACCGGGGCCTGCGCGGCGGCCGCGGCGATCGCGTCCTGGGCGAGGCTGTCGAGCAGGCCGAGCCGGCGCAGCGCGGGCAGCCGCACGCCGTCCAGGATCGGGGCGAGGTCCTCCAGGGTGGCGTCGCCGCCGTACTGGTCGACGCCGAGCCAGAGTTCCAGCTCCTCCAGCGCGGGGAGGTCGCAGGCGCCGACGGCTCGGACCACCGAGCCGGGCAGGCCGCCGGACTCGATCCGCAGCACCCGCAGCGCCGCGTGGCGGACCGGCTCCACCGACAGGCCGCCCTTGCCGTCCCAGTCCTGGCCGGCGCCGCGGACCACCAGCTCCTCCAGCGCCGGGAAGGCCGTCAGGAACGGGGTCACGTCGGACTGCTGGATCCAGGAGATCTCGCACTCCTCGAAGGTGACCTCGCCGAAGAACAGCGCCCGCAGCGCCGGCAGCCGCCCGGCGCTCTCCGCGATCAGGCGGACGGTGGCCTCCGCGGGCTCCTGGTCCTCCTGCCACCAGGCGCCGACCACGACCGCGCGCACCCGGTCGGTGTCCACCGTGTCGAGGAACTGCCGCCAGCGCTGCTCGAAGGTCTCCTCGGAGTCGTACTCCAGGCCGATCTTCCAGGCGACCGCGGCCGCGTCGGGCAGCTCCGCCCCCTCGTCCAGCGCGGGGACGAGGCCGAAGACCGGGAGGCCGTGGAAGTGCTCGATGTGCTGGGAGATGGCCATGCGCTGCTCCTGTGGCTGGGCGGGGTCGGACCTGTCTACCAGGCCGCGCCGACAGCCGTGCGACCGGGCGATGCCCACCGGCGGGTCACCCGCGCCGGCGCCGCGCCCGCGGCCCGGGCCGGACGGGTTGTCAGACCCCCGCCCTAGCGTTCGGGACGGGCGTCCGACACCGCGTCGGACCGACCGCGGGAGGCCTGATGTACCGCCAGGGTGACGTGCTGATCGTGCCGGTCGCGGAGGGCGCCGTGCCCTCCGTGGTGGCGGGGCTGGCGGCGCAGCCGCGCGACCCGCGGGGCCGGCTGGTGCTGGCCCTCGGCGAGGTGACCGGCCACGCGCACGCCGTGGTCGGCCCGGGCGAACTGCGCCGGGAGACCGGCCCGTTCGGCACCGCGTGGCTGCGGCTGCCCGAGGGCGGCCGGGTGGTGCACGAGGAGCACGCGGTGATCGTGCTGCCCAAGGGCTGGTACCGGGTGGTGCGCCAGCGCGAGTACACCCCGGGCGCCGTCCGGGTCGTGGCGGACTGAGCGGCCGGTACCCGGCGAGACGGAACGGAGAGTTCGATGGTGGTTCAGCAACTGTCCTCGCCCCGCGAGGCGGTGGCCCGCTGGCGCGGGGTCGCGGCGGGCACCGGCCGGTCAGACCGGCCCGCGGTCGAGCGGGCGGTGGGCGCGGCCTACCGGGCGGCGGGCCTGGCCGAGCCCTCGGCCGTGGTGTGGTTCGGCTCGCCGCTGGAGGCGGTGCTCGCCGCGCTGGCGCTGCGCGGCACCACTCCCGAGGGCCTGCCGACCGCCCCGGCGCGGGCCCTGCCGGGCGGGGCCGGCGGCGCGGTGAGCGTCCGGGAGGCGGTGCGGACCCGGCCGTGGGAGGCCGCCCGGCAGCGGGTGCACAGCGAGCTGGGCGCCGCCGGCTGGGCGGAGCTCTGGGCGCTGACCGGTGGCGAGCTGTGGCCGCAGACCCGCGCGCTGTCCGGCCGGATCCGGGACGCGGTGCTCGACCGGCTGGCGCCCGCCCCGGCCGAGGACGACGAGCAGGAGGTGCGGGACGGCGCCCGCACCGCCCGGGCGGCCGTCCGCCTCGCCCTGCTGGACGCGGTGCTCGGCCCGCAGGACGCCCCGTGGCTGGCGGCCTTCGACGCGGTCGGCACCCTCGGCGCCCTGGAGCCGCTGGCCGAGATCGCGGCGGGTGCCGGCTGGTGGTGGCCGTACGAGGAGGTGGCGCTGGTCTGCGAGCGTCCCACCGAACTGCACCGCGACGAGGCCGGCCGCCTGGACCGGGCGGACGGCCCCGCGCTGGCCTACCCGGACGGCTTCGCGCTGCACGCCTGGCGCGGGATGCCGGTCCCGCCGGACTTCCTGGACGGCCTGGCCGACGTCACCCCGGAGCGGATCCGCGGCGAGGAGAACGCCGAGCTGCGCCGGGTGATGCTGGAGCACTACGGCTACGAGCGCTACCTGGCCGACTCCGGCGCCGAGCCGCTGCACCGGGACGGGACCGGGGTGCTGTGGCGGATCCAGCTGCCGGACGACGAGCCGGTGGTGATGGTGGAGGTGGTGAACTCCACCGCCGAGCCGGACGGCACCTTCCGCACCTACTGGCTGCGGGTGCCGCCGGGCACCCGGACCGCCCGGGCCGGGGTGGCCTGGACGTTCGGCGTCGCCGAGGCCGACTACCGGCCGCAGCGCGAGACCTGACCGGCGGGCCGTTGTCAAGGGTGCGGCCACCTGATTCGCCGTCCGGCCGACCTGTGCGGATTGATAGGAATTCGCCGAGACTCACCCACTGGTTCGCAGGTCACCGGCGTTGATATACCTCGGACGCAAAGGACGGGAGAGGTGTGCGGCCTCCCCTTGGACATGCGACGAACCAGGTGGTGATGGGCAGTGAAGCTCCTCCGTGTGGGCCCTGCGGGCGCCGAGCGTCCGGTGGTGCTCGGCCGGGACGGCACCGCGTACGACCTCTCCGGCCGGACCGCGGACATCGACGGCGCCTTCCTCGCCGCCCTGGACCCGGCCGCGCTGGCCGCCGCCGTGGAGGCCGGCGAGCTGCCGCGGACGGACCTCGCGGGGCGGCGGATCGGCGCCCCGGTGGCCCGGCCCGGCAAGGTGGTCGGCATCGGCCTGAACTACCGCGACCACGCCGCCGAGGCGGGCGCCCGACTGCCCGAGGAACCGGTGCTCTTCCTCAAACCGAGCAACACCGTGGTCGGCCCCGACGACGAGGTGCTGGTGCCCCGCGGCAGCGAGAAGACCGACTACGAGGTGGAGCTGGCCGTGGTGGTCGGCCGCACCGCCCGGTACCTGGAGGACCACCGGGAGGCCGCCGCGGTGATCGCCGGCTACGCGGCGGTCAACGACGTCACCGAGCGGGCCTTCCAGTTCGAGCGCGGCGGCCAGTGGGACAAGGGCAAGTCGGCCGAGACCTTCACCCCGCTCGGCCCCTGGCTGGTCACGCCCGACGAGGTCGGCGACCCGCAGGCGCTCGGGCTCAGGCTCTGGGTGAACGGGCGGCTGCGGCAGAACGGCACCACCGCCGAGATGGTCTTCCCGGTGCTGGAGATCGTCCGCTACCTGTCGTGGTTCATGGTGCTCGAACCGGGCGACGTGATCATCACCGGCACCCCGGCCGGCGTGACGCTGGGCCACCCCGGCACGCCGTTCCTGCGCCCCGCCGACGTGGTCGAGCTGGAGGTCGACGGTCTCGGCCGGCAGCGGCAGGTGCTCGGCAAGGCCTGATCACCGTCCGACCGCGGCCCGACCGCACCTCCGGCGGCAGAACCGCCGCGTCCCGGCCCGGGCACGGGGCCGGGCCGTCGCCGCGGACCCCCGGGGCCGACCACCCGCAGCGGTCAGCCGGGCCCCGGCGCGCCGAGGTCCCGCAGCCGCGCCATCAGCGCGTCCGCCGACCCGCCCGGCGGCTCCAGCTCCAGCAGCCCGGCCAGCATCCGGGCCGTCTGCGGATCGTGGCCGGCGGTGGCCGCGCTCATCGCCACGAACTGGTCGACCAGCCAGTCCCGGAGCGAGTCCGGCGGGATCTGGCGCCCCTCGTCCAGCCAGCTCAGCGCCGAGGCCTCCACCACCGAGATCCACGACCGCACCAGCAGGGTCAGCCGCGGCCCGGCGTCCCGCACCCCGAGGTGACGCAGCGTGCGCCTGAGCGCCGCCCGGCGCACGTCGTCGACGATCGCCGAGGTCCGTGCCGTCTCCACCACCGAGCCGCCGCGCAGCAACGCGCCGTAGCCGGCGTCGTGGTCGGCGACGAACGCGAAGTACCGGTCCAGCACCGCCGCCAGCTGCTCGGTCGGGGTGCCCCGGGAGGGCACCCGGAAGCGGCTGGTGAGCTCCTCCGCCGCGGTGCGCAGCGCGGCCTCGTACAGCTGCTGCTTGCCGCCCGCGAAGTACCGGTAGACCAGCGGTCGGGAGGCTCCGGCGGCCTCGGCGACGTCGTCCAGGGTGACCTCCTCCGGCGGACGCGAGCCGAACAGCGCCAGGGCGACGGCGATCAGCTGCTCCCGGCGTTGTTGCACGGGCAGCCGGCGGTAGCCGGCCCGCCGCGGCCGCTCCCCGTCCGGGCCGGCGGCGGGAGCCGCGCCGCGGACGGGGCCGGAGGAGCCGGCCGGGGCGGTGGGAGGTGCTGTGGGCGCTGCCATGCCGGTCAGCGTAGTGCGCCGGGGCCGGTTGCGGAGGGGGCCGGAGCGGGCGATCAGGACCCGCCCGGCCCGGCGGGTCGCCGGCCGGCGGTGCGGCCCGCCGCCGCATCATGTGACAGAGCGTCACGCGGTCCGGGCGGAGGAGCGGTGCTATGCGGAGGTCCGGGCGGCGCCGGGCCGGACGGGCGGTGCGGGTCGTGCGCGACCGGGCCGGGCCGGCCCTGCGGGCGGTGTGGCGGTGGATCCGGGCGGCGCCCGGGACGTACGTGTGGCTGCTGCTGCTGGCGATCACCAGTCTGATCGTCACCACGATGGAACCCAGCAGCCTGGACTGGTTCCTCGCCCGGCGCAGCACCAACCTCGACCAGCTCCGCAGCCGTCCGGTCCGTGCCCTGGTGGCCAGCGCGATCTGGACCGAACAGGCCGACTTCTTCTTCTACTTCGTGGTCTTCAACCTCGTCCACGTCCCGGTCGAGCGGTGGCTGGGCACGGCCCGCTGGCTCACCGTCGCGCTCACCGCGCACGTCCTGGCCACCCTGATCTCGGAGGGCGTGGTCGCCCTGGGCGTCGGCACCGGGCGGCTGCCGGCCAGCATGGCGGACACCGTGGACGTCGGGGTGTCCTACGCCCTCGCCGGGGTGGAGGGGGTGCTCACCTACCGCTTCGCCGGCCGCTGGCGGCTGCTGTACGGCGGCGCCCTGATCGGCTTCTACCTGGTGCCGCTGGTGGTGTCGCACACCTTCACCGACCTCGGGCACTTCTGCTCCGTCCTGATCGGCCTGGCCTTCCACCCGTTCACCGTCGGCCGTCCCACCTGGGATCCGGCCGTGGCCTGGCGGTCGTGGCGCGGCCGGCGGCGCTGACCGGACCGGCCGTCAGCCCGCCACCGCCGGAAGCACTCCCGGGCAACCCCGAGGCGGGAAGGTCTTGAAATTGCCACCGGCTGCGAAAGGATGGCCGGATGGCTGATGAACTGATCACCTCAAACGAGAACGGCCCCACCCCGCGCCGTATCGCCGACGCCTATGTGCACGCCCTCGCCGATCTCGATCCGCTGACCGCGATCTACCTCGGGCTGAACCTGGAGGACGACCGGCTCCCCGACCTCTCCCCGGCCGGCAGCGACGCGCTCGCCGACCTCGCCCGCCGCACCCTGGCCGACCTCGACGCCGTGGAGGCCACCGGCGGCCTCGACGACACCGAGCTGCGCTGCGCCCGGCTGCTGCGCGAGCGGCTGACCGCCGAGCTCGCCGTGCACGAGGCCGGCGAGCACCTGCGCTCGCTGCGCAACCTGGGCTCCCCGGTGCACAACGTCCGCGAGGCCTTCACCCTGATGCCCTCCGGGACGGAGCAGGAGTGGCGGATCATCGGCCGCCGGCTGGCCCGGGTGCCGCTCGCGGTGCAGCAGTACCGGGAGAGCCTGGCCGCGGGCGCCGAGCGCGGCCTGCTGTCCGGCCCGCGCCAGATCACCACGGTGATCGGCCAGCTCGACGAGTGGGTGGCCGGGGACGTCCCCGGCGGCTGGTTCGGCGGCTTCGTCCAGGACGCGCCGGAGCAGCTCGCCGAGGAGCTGTCCGCCGCCGCGGTGGCGGCCACCGCCGCGCTGGCCGAGTTCCGCGGCTGGCTCGCCGAGGTCTACGCGCCGGCCGCCGCCGGGACGCCCGACCAGGTCGGCCGCGAGCGCTACGCCCGCTGGGTCCGCTACTGGACCGGCGCCGACCTGGACCTGGACGAGGCGTACCGGTGGGCCTGGGGCCAGTTCCACGACCTGGCGGCGCAGATGCGGGTGGAGGCCGAGAAGGTCCGTCCGGGTGCCACTCCGATGGAAGCCATGAAGTGGCTGGAGACTGACGGCCCGGCGATCAAGGGCGCCGAGGAGGCCCGCGAGTACCTGCAAGGCCTGATGGACCAGGCGATCAACGACCTCCAGGGCACCCACTTCGACCTGGCCGACCCGCTGGTCGAGGTCGAGTCCCGGCTCGCGCCGGCCGGCAGCGCCGCCGCGCCGTACTACACCGGCCCCTCGCTGGACTTCTCCCGCCCCGGCAGGACCTGGCTGCCGACGCTCGGCCGGGACTCCTTCCCGGTCTGGGACCTGGTCTCCACCTGGTACCACGAGGGTGTCCCCGGCCACCACCTGCAGATCGCGCAGTGGACGTACGTCGCCGACCGGCTCTCCACGTACCAGGTCACCCTGGGCGGCGTGAGCGCCAACCTGGAGGGCTGGGCGCTGTACGCGGAGCGCCTCATGGACGAGCTCGGCTACCTGACCGACCCCGGCCACCGGCTCGGCTACCTCAACGCCCAGATGATGCGGGCGCTGCGGGTCATCGTCGACATCGGCATGCACGTCGGGCTCGACTTCCCGGCGGACTCCCCGTTCAAGCCCGGCCTGCCGGTGCTGCCGGACGACGCCCGGGAGTTCTTCGGCCAGTACTGCGGGCTGTCGACGGACTTCCTGGACAGCGAGCTGATCCGCTACCTCGGACTGCCGGGCCAGGCGATCGGGTACAAGCTGGGCGAGCGGGCCTGGCTCCAGGGCCGGGCCAACGCCCGGGCCGCGGCCGAGGGGCGCGGCGAGGAGTTCGACCTCAAGGCCTGGCACATGGCGGCGCTCTCGCAGGGCTCGCTCGGTCTGGACGACCTGGTCGCGGAGCTCAGCGCGCTGTGACGCAGTCGACGGGCCGCCCCGGCACCTTCCGGTGCCGCCGGGGCGGCCCGTCGCGCGTTCCGGGCCCGTGGTGTCCCGGGTTCGTGTCCCGGGTCGGCCCGGCGCGTACCCGGTGGGGCCGGGACCGGAACTAGGACTATGGTCCCAAAAATAGACATTCTCTATCAAAACCAGATAAATCGCCTTGCCCATCGCCCGTCCGAGAGCTTCCCTGGTAAGGAGCGCTGCGCGCGCCCAAGCCCAGTTCCCTCCGGAAGGCGGCCCACGGTGTCCTCTCAGCCCACCCCAGACGTCCAGGCGGCGGACCCACGCCGCTGGTGGGCGCTGGCAGTGATCGCGATCGCCCAGCTGATGATCGTCCTCGACGCGACCATCGTGAACATCGCGCTGCCGTCGGCGCAGCAGGACCTGGGCATATCCGACGGCAACCGACAATGGGTGATCACCGCCTACACGCTCGCCTTCGGCGGCCTGCTGCTCCTCGGCGGCCGGATCGGTGACCTCTTCGGCCGCAAACGGACCTTCACCATCGGCCTGCTCGGCTTCGCCGCGGCCTCCGCGCTCGGCGGCTTCGCCGCCGGCCCGATGATGCTCTTCGCGGCCCGGGCCCTCCAGGGCGCCTTCGGTGCCCTGCTCGCGCCCTCGGCGCTGGGCCTGCTCTCCAACACCTTCACCAACCCCCGCGAGCGCGCGACGGCCTTCGGCATCTTCGGCGCGATCGCCGGTGCCGGCGCGGGCATCGGCCTGATCGCGGGCGGCCTGCTCACCGAGTACCTGGACTGGCGCTGGTGCCTGTTCGTCAACGTCCCCGTCTCGATCGCGGCCGCCGTCGGCGCCTCCTACATGCTCAAGCGCGACCACATCGACAAGAGCCACCGGATCAGGCTCGACCTGCCGGGCGCGTTCCTGGGCTGCGGCGGCCTGCTGGCCATCGTCTTCGGCACGTCGGAGGCGGAGTCCCGCGGCTGGAGCGACTGGCTGGTGCTGACCTGCCTGCTGGGCGGCGTGGCCCTGCTGGCGATCTTCACCCTGGTCGAACGGCGCACCCCGCACGCGCTGCTGCCGACGCACATCGTCGCCGACCGCAACCGCGGCGGCGCGGCGCTGTCGGTCGGCCTGGCGGTGGTCGGGATGTTCGGCCTCTTCCTGTTCCTGACCTACTACCTCCAGGTCGTGAAGCACTACTCGCCGGTGATGGCGGGCGTCGCCTTCCTCCCGATGGTCGGCGCGATCATCATCAGCTCGACCGGTATCGCGGCCCGGCTGATGACCCGGATCCCGTCCCGCAACCTGATCGTCCCGGGCCTGCTGCTGGCCGCCGGCGGCATGGCCTGGCTGACCCAGATGAAGGTCGACAGCCCGTACGGCACCATGGTGCTCCCCGCCGAGATCCTGCTCGGACTCGGTATGGGACTGGTGTTCATGCCCTCGATGAGCCTGGCCACCCTCGGGGTCGCGCCCAACGAGGTCGGTGCCGCCTCCGCCACCATCAACTCGTCCCAGCAGGTCGGCGGTTCGATCGGGATCGCGCTGCTGAACACGATCGCGGCGAGCGTGACCACCACGTACCTGGCCTCCCGCGACGCGGCCGATCCACTGGTCCAGGCGCAGGGCGCGGTGCACGGCTACGCCGTCGCCACGGCGGTGGCGATGGGCATCCTGTTGGCCGCGGCGGTCATCGCGTTCCTGCTGATCGACCACCGGCCGGCCCCCGGCGAGGCCACCGGGCAGGACGCCGAGTCCACGGCGCACGTGCTCGCCTGAGCCGCGCCCGTCCCGGCCCGCGGCTGCCCGCGCCCCCGTCCCGGGGTGCGCCCCGCCCGGATCACGCCCCGGGCGGGGCGCTACGGTGATCTTGCGTGAGCGGCCCGGCCCGCGCCGATTCTCACGTGTCTCCCAGGGGTGAATCACACTTCTCCCAGCCCGGCAGCCCATATTTTGAATGTACGCGGCGCACCGGCCGTGACATGCGAGGACCGGCGGCGCCGACGCGCACACCGGGCAGGAGTGGGGAGAGTTGATGGCCAGTCAGGGGAAGCGGCGCCGGCGGCGGGTGAACCGGCCGGTCGCCGTGACCGCCGCGATCGCCGTGGGCCTGGCCGGGGCGATCGCCGGCGCCGGCACGCTGGCCGCCAGGGCGACCACCTCCGGCCGGCACCAGACGGCCACCGCGGCCGCCTCCGCCGATCTCTCCGCGGACGCGGCCCAGGCGTCGCCCCCGCCGACGGCCACCCCCTCCGCCGAGGCCCCCGGAGAGGTGCCGGGCACCACGGACCCGGCCCCGCGCTCCGTCACCATCCCTTCCACGGGCACCGACCACACCGGGGAGAAGGCCACCCTCTACCGCGGCGACGGCAGCACCGACACCGCGCAGGCCGGGGACGAGGCCGACCGGGTCGGCGCGCTCTTCGCCGGCTCGATCGCCGCCGGCCACCACTCCTGCACGGCGAGCGTCATCCACAGCGACAGCAGGGACCTGATCCTCACCGCCGCCCACTGCGTCTCCGGCGCGAGCGGCCTGCACTTCGTCCCCGGCTACCGCGACGGCAAGGCACCGCACGGCAGTTGGCAGGTGCTCAAGGTGTTCACCACCGAGGGCTGGGACGAGGACGGGGACGCCGACCAGGACTACGCCGTCCTCCAGGTCGCGCCACTGGGCGGCCGCGAGATCGAGGACGTGGTCGGCGGCAACACCCTGGGCCTGGACGCCTCCGCCACCACCAGGGTCCGGCTGTACGGCTACCCCGACGAATCCGAGGCGCCGATCCTGTGCGCCAACGCCACCACCCGGCAGAGCGCCCACCAGCGCCGCATCGACTGCCCCTCGTTCCCCGGCGGCACCAGCGGCGGCCCCTGGATCGACGCCACCGACGGCCGGGTGATCGGCGTCATCGGCGGCTACCAGCAGGGCGGCGACAGCGACGACACCTCGTACAGCGCCACCTTCGACAAGACCGTCGGCGACCTCTACCGCAGGGCCGTGGCCGCCGCCGCGCCGCCCGCGCCAGCCGCCGCGTCCCCGGCCGCCACCCCGGCGGGGTGAGACCGGGCCGCGCCCGGCCCGTCGGCCGCGGACCGGCCGATCGCCCGGAGCCAGGCCGCCCGCCAGGCGCCGACCGCGTGGTCCGGCTGACCACAGGCGCGGACGTAGGAGACCAGCAGCGCCTCCGAGGGCATCCGCACCCCGGCCAGGACGTCCGCCAGCGTGCTGCGCGGTAGCGGCCCCAGCCCCCGGCTGCGCGCCCGGTCCTGCAACTCTCGCAGCGACGGCCGGCCGGCCGTCAGCCGCAGCCGGTGCATCGCCTCCAGCAGGTGCGCGGGCTCGTAGACGAACTCCAGCCGCCGCCCCCGGGGCGCCGGACCCGGCGTCGGTGGCCGCGGCCGGTCGCGCCCGCCGCCCGTTCGGACCGCCGCCCGCTCCCACCGCAGCCGGGCCTCCCGGCGGGACGCCCCGCAGGCGGCCGCGTACGCCTCCACCACGGTGCGGCGCGGCAGTTGGGTGCCGCCGTCGGCCCGGGAGAGCGTCACCGCGGAACAGCCGTGCCGGCCGATCAGCTCGGCCATCTGCCGGTACGTCAGCCCCGCGGTGCGTCGCAGCGACCGCAGCCACTGGGCCAGTTCGTAGTGCGGGGCCGACTCTGCCACGGAGTCCTTGCTGCGCCCCACCGGACTCCTCCTGTCCAGCTCGGAGGCCGCGCGGCGCGCGGCCGACGATTCAGTGTCACGGCGATCGGGAGCCGGCGGCCGGTCACGGAGTGGTAAATACCGTGCGGCGCGGAGCCGGCGGGAAACTGGTCGTGCACGTTCCGCAATGCCCTGCCGCAGTTCTCCGGCAGGCCCGTCCACGCTAGGTGGGGGCATGAGCTGAGGTCAATGGCATTTGCCCTATCTTTACGGATCGGCGGATGTCGAAAGCGACCGTCCGGATCGCTCTGATTCAATGCGTCCGGAATCCGGTGGAAACAATTCCGGCGGCTGACCCCGCGCTTTCCTCCCCGGGGTGGGGCGGCTGCGAAGCCGCCGTCCGGGAAGGGACCGCCGGACGGCGCTTGCGCAAGTATTCCGGGCCTGTTGGCATTGCTGCGTACCGCGGAAGGATTACCCGAACTCTTCGGAGGAATGTCATGACGGACACGTCGAGCAGCAATTTCGAGATCCTCGTCGAGCTGATCAAGGACGTAAAGCCGGGCCTCGGTGACCGGGTCGTCGAACCGGCCGACTCCGTGGTCGAGGAGCTCGGCCTCGACTCGCTCGACCTGCTCCAGCTCAGCCGGAAAATCACCCGCCGGCTCGGCGCCGACTTCGACCTCGACGCCTGGAACGAGGGAGCGGAGAAGCACAACCGGAGCGTCGAATCCATTCTCGCCGTGATCGGGGCGGACGCGAGTGTCTGACGCCACCCGCACCGGAACGGCCTCGGCCGGGCCCCGGGTCGCCCTGGTCACCGGCGGCTCGCGCGGCATCGGCGCGGCGATCGCCCGCCGGCTGGCCGCCGACGGCCTGACGGTCCACCTGGTCCACCGCACGGCGAGCGGCGCCGGGGAGGCCGTCGCGAAGGAGATCGAGGCGGCCGGCGGCCGGGCGCACGCGCACCGCGCGGACGTCTCCGACGAGGCCCAGGTACGGGCCCTGGTCGACCGGGTGCTCGACCGGGAGGGCGCCCTGCACGTCCTGGTGAACAACGCGGCGGTGATCGACGACCGGCTGCTCGCACTGACCAGCACCGCCCAGTGGGAGGGCGTCCTGCGCACCAACCTCACCGGGCCCTTCCTCACCAGCCGCGCGGTGCTCCCGGCGATGCTGGACCAGGGCTGGGGCCGCATCGTCAACATCTCCTCCAACTCGGTCCGCATCCCCGGCCCCGGGCAGACCGCCTACGCGGCCTCCAAGGGCGGCCTGGAGGCGCTCACCCGCGGCCTGGCGATGGAGGTCGGCCGCAAGGGCATCCGGATCAACACCGTCGCCCCCGGCAAGGTGCGCACCGAGATGACCGACGCGGTCGCCGACCAGCTCGGCACGGACGGCTCCGGCACCCGCTGGGGCCTGCCCGAGGACGTCTCCGGCCTGGTGGCCTTCCTGGCCGGCGACGAGGCCGACTACATCCAGGGCCAGACCTTCACCGTGGACGGCGGCCGGCTGGTCATGCGCGCCGCCCGCACCAGGACCTGACGGGGGAGCCGTGGGCGACGTGAAGTACTGGGAGGACCTCGCCGAGGCCCCCGTCCGCCGGTTCGGCCCGGTGGTCTTCGGCAGCGACCTGCTCGACCGACTGCTCGACCTGATGGGCGAGAAGCACCCCGTGCACGACAGCGACAGCTTCGCCGAGGGCACCGACCGCCGGCGGCGGATCGTGCCCGGCGGATTCATCCACTCGATCACCTCGGGCTGGGTCGTCCGGCACGGCTCGCCCGCCGCGATCGTCGGCATGCGCACGCTCGGCTGGGACTTCGTCCGGCCGCTCTACCCGGACACGCCGTTCTGGTTCACCACCAGCACCGACCGGGCGGTCGAGATCGACGACCGGCTCGGCCTGGTGGACACCACCCGCCGGGTCTTCGACGAGGACGGCCGGACCCACGCGATCGGCCGGATGGGCGTGCTGATCCTGCGCCGCGCCGCCGCACCGACCACCACCACGACCAAGGGGGAGAACTGATGGGAAGCCCGTACCAGCCGCTGAAGGGCCGGGTGGCCCTGGTCACCGGAGGCTCGCGCGGCATCGGCGCCGGCATCAGCCGCAAGCTGGCCGACTGGGGAGCCACCCTCGCCGTCAACTACGTCGACCGCGAGGGCCCGGCCAAGGAGCTCGCCGCCGAACTGGCCGACCGCGGCACCACGGTCAGCCTGCACCGCGCCGACCTCGGCGAGCCCGAGGCGATCGAGGACCTGATGCGGGAGATCGGTGAACGCCACGGCGGCCTGAACATCCTGGTCGCGAACGCCGCCGCCACCAAGTTCAGCAGCCTGGAGCACGCCACCCTCGGCCAGTGGCAGTTCGTCCAGGACACCAACGCCCGGGCCACCTGGCTGCTGGCCAAGTACGCCCTCCCGCTGATGCGCGACCGCGAGGGCGCCCGGTTCATCACCATCACCAACTCCACCACCACCCGGATCATCCCCCGGGCCGGGCTGTTCGCGGCCGCCAAGGCCGCCCTGGAGTCGCTCACCGAGTACCTCTCGTACGAGCTCGCGCCGTACGGCATCGTCGCCAACTGCGTGCGCCCCGGTCTGGTGCAGACCGGCGTCTTCAACGTCCGGCCCGACTTCGCCCACGGCGTGCGGCACGAGCAGTCCGTCTCGCCCTGGCCGGGCGACCGGATGACCACCTCCGAGAACAGCGGTGACGTGGTCGCCATGCTCTGCCTCGACGAGGCCGAGTGGATCGCCGGCCAGACCATCACCGTCGACGGCGGCTACCGCCTGTGGGGCGGCGTCAGCGGCGGTGGCAAGCGTGCCGAGTGACCGCACCCGGGCGGCCGCCCCGCTGGTCGTCACCGGCACCGGGACGATCTCCCCGGCCGGCCTCGGCCCGGCCCGGCTGTGGGAGGCGATGGCCGCGGGCAAGGCCTTCTTCGGCACCGGGGACGGCCGCGGCGGCCGCACCCCCGCCCTGCCCTGGCCGATCGCGGCCGTGGACCGGTCCGAGATCGACTGGCCCGCGGGCGAACCGTGGGTCGACAACCGCAAGTACGCCAACCTGGCCGCGCACTGGGCGGTCGCGGTCGCCCTGCAGGCCCTGGAACGGTCCGGCCGGGCCACCGCCGAGGACGCGCCGCGCGGCGGCACCGTCATCGCGGTGGGCAGCGGCGGCGACGAACTGGCCGAGGTGATCCCCCGGCTCGCGGCCCTCGCCGAACACGACCCCCGACCGCTCGCCAAGCTGCTCTACGACGAGGTCCCGGACTACTCCTACATCCGCGGCATCCCCTCCCAGATGGGCCAGTTCGTCTCGATGGCCAGCGGCTTCCGCGGCTCCAACGTCGCCGCGTACGGCGAGACCGGCGCGGGCGGACTCGGCGCCCTCTCGCTCGCCGTCCGGCTGCTGGAGAGCGGCGAACTGGACCGCGTCCTGGTGGTGGGCGTGGCACCGCCGATGTCCGTCACCGCGATGGCCGCCTTCGACCAGGACGAGCCGTTCGGCACCGCCGCCGAGGCCGGCCGCGGTCCCTTCGACGCCGACCGGGCCGGCACCCTGATCGGCCAGGGCGCGGCGGCCCTGATGCTGGAACGCGCCGACACCGCCCGGGCCCGCGGCGTCCGCCCGCTCGCCGGCCTGCTCGCCTGCGAGACGATCGCCGCGGCCGACCGCCGCACCGCGACCGCCGCCGCCCTGGGCTCCGCCCTCGACCGGGCCGGGCGCGCCCCCGACCTGTGGTGGGCGCACGGCGCCGGTTCCGGGCCGCTCGACCGGGAGGAGTGCGAGGCCGTCCTGCCGGCGGTCGGCGGCGTCCCGGCCACCTCCAGCAAGGGCACCGTCGGCAACGCCTTCGAGTGCTCCGCCCTGATCGACGCCGCCCTGACGGTGGAGACCCTCGGCCGGGGCCGGCTGCCCCAGGTCGGACTGCTGCGCCGCACCGACCCGGCGCTCGGCCCGCTGGACGCCGTCCTCGACCGGCCCAGGACGGTGCCCGACGCGACCACCGCGCTGGTCACCGCACTCAACCACGGCCGGGGCGCGGCCGCCGCCGGCGCGCTCGTGCTCACCAGGGGAGAGAGCCGATGAACGGTCAGATCGTGATCACCGGCATGGGCGTGGTCACCCCGATCGGCGCCACCGTCGAGTCCTTCTGGGAGGCCAACCTGGCCGGCCGCTCCGGCGTGGTGCCGGAGGACCGGATGGACGTCACCGGGCTGCCCTGCGGCTGGGTGGCGGGCATCATCCCGGAGGAGGTCAAGGAGGACATCAAGGCCCGCCACGGCGCGCCCGACCGCTCGTGGGGCGACACCCTGATGCACGACGCCGTCGACCAGGCGCTCACCGACGCCCGGTTCTCCGGCCGCCCCGACGGCCCCGCCGGACTGGTCTGGGCCCGGGTCTGGCCCGGCCCCAGCGGCTCCTTCCCGCAGGACTACGCCCGGCACATGACCGATCTCGCGGTCCGCCAGCGGGAGGTCGGCAACGAACCGGCCGCCGTCCTGCGCCACCTGCGCGGGCGCAGCCTCCCGCTGGAGGTCGGCGACCTCTCCGCGTTCCCCCGGGAGATCTCCGAACGGCTCGGCACCCCCGTGGTGCCGGCCCGGCTGGAGGCCACCTGCTCGGGCGGGCTGCGGGCGATCGCCGAAGCCGTCCGGATGCTCCGCTCGGGCCGGGTGGAGTTCGCGGTGGTCTCCGCGGCGGTCTCCCGGAACACCCCCTACGTGCTCTCCCAGTACGGCCAGTTGATGGCACTGTCGCGCTGGAAGGGCGACCCCGGGCAGTCGTCGATGCCGTTCGACCGGCGCCGCTCCGGCATGGTCATCAACGAGTCGGCGGGCGCGCTGGTCCTGGAGACCGCCGAGCACGCCGCCCGGCGCGGGGTCGACCGGGTGCACGCGGTCGTCGGCGGCTGGGGACTCGCGGTGGACACCGCCCACATCACCGCACCCCGGGTGGAGATGATCGAACGGGTCATGCGCACCGCCATCGAGGAGTCCGGCACCACCCCCGACGGCATCGACACCGTCAACGCCCACGGCACCTCCACCCGGCTCAACGACGTCACCGAGGCCCGCGCCCTGCACCGGGTCTTCGGCGAACGGATGGCCGAACTCCCGGTCAGCGCGGTCAAGTCGCTCACCGGGCACGGCTCCGCCGCCTCCGGCGTGGTCGAGTCGGTGGCCGCGGCGCTCACCCTCTGCCGGGGTGTCGTCCCGCCGGTGGTGACCTGCACCGAACCCGACCCGGCCTGCGACGTCAGGACCTCGCCGACCCCGCTGCGGCAGCCGGTCCGCACGGTGCTGAAGAACTCCTTCGGATTCGGCGGCCAGTACGCCTCGATGGTGTTCCTGCGCCCCGAGCGGCCGAGGCCGGCCCCCGCGGCCGACCCGGCCTGAGGAAGGGGCACCGAGCAGGTGGACGACCTGTACACCGTGGAGCTCGACCCCGTCGGCCCGCACCTGGCGACCGTGGTCTGGCTGCACGGCCTGGGCCAGGACGCCGACACCCTGGTGCCGGTGGCCCGCCGGCTCGGCCTGCCCGGGGCGGGCGTGCGCGGGGTCTTCCCGCGCGCGCCCGCGCTCGCCGCCGGCCAGGTCACCGGCGGCCCGGCCCGTGCCTGGTACGACCAGCGCGTCTTCACCCTCGACCGGCTCGACCTCGACGGGCTGTTCGCCGCGGAACAGCGGCTGACCGCCCTGCTGCGGGCCGAGACCGACCGGATCGGCCCCGGCCGCACCGTCCTGGCCGGCTTCTCGCAGGGCGCCACCACCGCACTCGCGGTGGCCCTGCGCCACCCCGGCCGGCTGGCCGGCCTCGCCCTCTACGCGGGATTCCTGCCCGAGGTCCTCGAACCGGTGCTGGCCGCGACCCGATCGCCCGCCGCCGCCCGGCTGCCGGTCTGGCTCGGCCACGGCGTCGAGGACTGGGTGGTGCCGGTCACCACCGGCGAGCGGCTGCGCGACACCCTCACCGGCTGGGGCCATCCGGTCAGCTGGCAGCGCTACCGGGCCGGCCACCGGCCGTTCGCCGGGGTGACGGCCTCGCTGCCGCGTTTCCTCGGCCGGACCCTCGGCATCGAGCGGCTCCAATCGGTCCCGGTGCGGCGGCGGCCGGGTCCGCCGCCGGGCGGCCGGTGATCCCGGCCGCCCGTCCGCGTCCCCCACCGCCGACCACCGCGTCCCCCACCGCCGACCACCTCCCCCGAGAAAGGGGCGGACCCTTGCCGTCCGAGACCCCGCACCGATCCGGCCGCGCCGACGCGGTGGCCTGGACCCCGTCCGAGCCCCCGGTACCGTCCGGCCTCGGCGCACCGTCCGAGACGCTGTCGCCGGTGGCCCTGCTGACCCGGATCCTGGCCCTCCCCGGGACGTCGCCCGCCGCACCGCGCCGCGACCCGGCCGCCGACCCGCCACCGGGACGGCCCGCACTCGCGCTGGTCTTCCCCGGCCAGGGCGCCCAACGGCCCGGGATGGGCGCACCGTGGCGCGACACGGCAGCCTGGCAGACCGTCCAACGGCTCTCCGAGAGCTGCGGCCAGGACCTCGCCGACCTGCTGCTGGACGCCGACGCCGACCGGCTGCGGCGCCCGGACAACGCCCAACTGGCCACCTTAACCCTGGAGATGGTCATGCTCCGCGCCCTGCGCGAGAGCGCCCCCGGCCGGCGCTTCGCCGCCTGCGCGGGTCACAGCCTCGGCGAGTACGCGGCCCTGGTCGCGGCCGGGGTCCTGACGCCCGAGGACGCCGTCCGGGTGGTCGCCGAACGCGGAGCGGCGATGGCCGAGGCCGCCGACCGCGTCCCCGGCGCCATGGCCGCCCTGATCGGCCCGGGCGCCGCGGCCACCGCCGAGCGGCTCACCGCCGACCTGCGCGCCACCGCGGCGGCGCAGGTCTGGGTGGCCAACTACAACGCGCCCGGCCAGGTCGTGGTCTCGGGCACCCCGGCCGCCGTCGCGGCGCTCGCGGAGCGAGCTGCCGAGGCGGGCCTGCGGACGGCCGAGCTCGCCGTCGCGGGCGCCTTCCACACCCCGCTGATGGCCCCGGCCCGCCCCCGGCTGGCGGCCGCGCTCGCCCGGGTGCCGACGCGCCCCGCGCACTGCCCCGTGGTGGCCAACGTCGACGGCCGCGCCCACCTGCACCACCCCGAGCGCTGGCGGGCCCGGGCCCTGCGCCAACTCACCTCCCCGGTCCGGTGGGAGGGCTCGCAGCGCACCCTGGCCAGGCTGCTGCGCGGCCGGGCCCACCCGGTCGAACTCGGCCCCGGCCGGGTGCTGGCCGGACTGTGGACGCGGACGGTGCCCGACCAGCCGGCCCGCTCGGCGGCGACGCCCGAGCAGCTGCACGCGCTGACGGCCGCCCGGCTGCCCTGAGCGCGGAGCTCGGGCCGCCCCTCGGTCACGGCGCCGGGGCGGTGGCCGGGGCCGGACGGCCTGGGCCGGGTGCGTCCGGGCCGGCCGGTCCGCCGAACATCTCTGCCAGGAGCGCGAGTTCACCGTCGATCGCCGTCAGCGCGGCCCATGCGGCCCATCCGGCCGACGCAGGGGCTGCGGACTCCGGGCGCGGCCCCGCCCCCGGCGCGCCGGCGGGCGCGAGGGCCGCAGCCCGGTACGGCGCTCCCGGCTGCCCGCCGATCGCCCTGCGGACCGCGGCCAGGTTGGCCCGTACCGCGCCGACCGCGGCCGCCACGTCCGGATCCGCCGCCACTCCCGGATCCTCGACGACTCCCCGGCCCGCCGGGGCCGCCGGCCGCGCCCAGCACCGGACCAGCGTCCGGGCCGGTTCGGCGCAGCGCCGCACCGCGTCCACGGCGTCCGCCGGCTGTGGCCGGCCCGGTCCCAGCCGGGCGGCCACCCGCCGCTGCACCCGTAACGGGCCCGCGATCAGCAGCAGTTGCTCCAACCGGTACTCGAACCGGGCGAGGCCCCTGCGCAGCGCCCGCTGGTCCTGCCGGTCGGTCGCGAGCAGGTCGCCGAGGGCAGCCAGTGCCTCCGCGGTGCGCCGCCGCAGCACGTCCCGGGTGCGCACCGGGAGGATCAGCCAGGACGCGGCGATGCCCAGCGCCGCCCCTGCCCCGATCCCCGCCAGCCGGGTGCGCAGCAGGTCGTCGGCGCTCTCCCCGAACCAGCCGTAGAGCAGCGAGAGCACGGCGGTCACGCAACCGGCCCAGTAGGCGTAGCTCCACTCCCGCAGCCAGGTGGCGACGGCGAGCACGGTGAAGATCAGCACGACGGAGGCGTTCGCGTGCGGGCCGAAGGAACCGGCGACGGCCGTGGCGACCACGGTGCCGAGGGCGGCGCCGCCCGTCCGCTGCGCGCCCTTGAGCAGGACGTCGCCGCGTCCCCGGGCGCCGCTGCACACGATGAACGCGGTGAGCACCACCCAACTCCAGTGGTCCGGCCAGACGTTGCGGCCGACCGCGAAGGCCGCGGCGAGGGCGACCGCCATCTGCAGCGCCATCCTGGTACCGGCCGCCGGCCGGTGGCGCCCGCCGCCGCTGCGGGCTCCCGGGGCCGCGGCGGGCGTAGGTTTGGGCGTAGGTGCGGGTACGGGCGCGGGTGCGGGCGTGGCGGGGCGGGCCCGCGGCCGTTCGAGGATCCCGGCGCGGACGGCCGCCGCGGCGAGCGCCGCGCCCCACCCGCCGGCGATCAGTGCGACCAGCCCGACCCACAGGGTGCGGTCGTGTCCGGGCAGGTGCCCGGCGGGCGCCCGGACGACCAGGATCGAGATCAGCGGGAGCACCGCCAGCGTCCCCGCCCGGGTCGCCCGCGGGCCGAACCTGCGGACCCAGATGGATCCGCCGACGCCCGCCACGAACAGGGCGTCGGCGGGATCCGGGTGGGAGGCCATCAGCCGGGAAAGCTCGGCGGCGGCCATCGCGGCGGCGGGCAGCACGGCGAGTCCCAGCAGCCGGTCCACCCGGTCGGCGGCGCGCTGGACCCGCGCCGAGGTGGCCGCCAACACCACCGCCTGGATCACGATGTCGACCCGCAGGTGGGCGAGGTGCTCCAGCAGCAGCGCCGATCCGTAGGTGGCCAGGACCGCGGCCATCGCCACTGCGGTGGCCCGAAGGTGGTGGAGCCGTTGATCGAAAAAGATTCGCATCGCTGACCGTCCATGCCTGTCGCGGGGCGCCATGAGCGCGATAGCTACCGACTTCGGCCGAGATTTCGTGGTTTCCCACCGCCAGGATAGTAAGTGATAGCGTAGCAATGTGACGAACGAGCAGCCGACGCCACTGTCCGATCCGCCGCCCGGCGACCTGACCGGGGCCGCCGCCGAAGTGCGGCAGGGCGCCACCCGGCTGGCCCGCAGACTGCGGGCCGAGCGCTCGCCCGAGGGGCTGAGCCTCAACAAGCTGAGCGTGCTCGGGCACCTGCGCCGGCACGGTTCGATGTCCGCCGGCGCGCTCGCCGCAGCCGACCACCAGCAGCCGCAGTCGCTCACCCGGGTCTTCGCCGAGCTCGAACGAGACGGCCTGGTGACCCGGGTCCGCGACCTGCGGGACCGCCGGGCGTCCGTCCTCGAACTCACCGTCGCGGGCCGGGACGTGCTCACCCGCGACATGGCCGAACGCGACACCTGGCTCGCCGTCGCCCTCGCCGAACTCAGCGACACCGAACGGCAGGTGCTGGTCCTGGCCGCCCGGCTGATGGACCGGCTGGCCGACTCCGACCCGCCCTGCGCCGCCGGTTAGGCCCTGTCCGGCCCGGACACCGGTCCTCCGGCCTTCCCTCCCGCGCTGATCCCGTGCACCCGTTGATCCCGTTGATCCCGTTCACCCGCCACCCCGTTCACCCGCTGATCGGAGCTCCCGTGTCCTGGTCCGACCACGCCATCTGGTGGCACGTCTACCCGCTCGGCTTCCTCGGCGCCGAGCCCGCCGCGCTCCCGCCCGGCGAGCCGCCCCGCGACCGCCTCTCCGCGCTGACCCCCTGGCTGGACCACCTGGTCGCGCTGGGCTGCAACGGGCTGGCACTCGGTCCGGTGTTCGCCTCCGAGACCCACGGCTACGACACCGTCGACCACTTCCGGGTGGACCCCCGGCTCGGCACCGAGGACTCCCTGGTGCGCCTGGTCGAGCAGGCGTCCGCCCGCGGCGTGCGGGTCCTGCTGGACGGCGTCTTCAACCACGTCGGGCGCTCCTTCCCCGCCTTCGCCGACGTCTCCCGGCACGGCGCGGCCTCCCGGTACGCGGGCTGGTTCCACCCGGAGGGCGACGGCCACCGGTGCTTCGAGGGGCACCGGCACCTGGTCACGCTCAACCACGACGATCCCGAGGTCGCCGACCACGTGGCCGACGTCATGGGCCACTGGCTCGACCGCGGGGTGGCGGGCTGGCGGCTGGACGCGGCCTACGCCGTGCCCCGGGCGTTCTGGCGCACCGTCACCGACCGGGTCCGCCGGAGGCACCCCGACGCCTGGTTCAGCGGGGAGGTGATCCACGGCGACTACACCTCGTACGTGACCGAGGGCGGTCTGGACACCGTCACCCAGTACGAGCTCTGGAAGGCGGTGTGGAGCGCGCTCAACGACCGCAACCTGTACGAGCTGGCCTGGGCCCTCAAGCGCCACAACGCCATGCTCGACACCTTCGCCCCGCAGACCTTCCTGGGCAACCACGACGTCACCCGCCTGGCCAGCCGGCTCCAGGAGCCCGGCCACCTCGCCCACGCGCTGGTCGTCCTGCTCACGGTCGGCGGAGTCCCGTCCGTCTACGCGGGGGACGAGCGGGCCTTCCTGGGCGTCAAGGAGGAGCGGATCGGCGGCGACGACGCGATCCGCCCGGCGTTCCCCGCCGACCCCGCGCACTTCCCGCCGGACGGCCTGTCCCACCAGCGGCTCCACCAGCTCCTGATCGGCCTGCGCCGCCGCCACCCCTGGCTGGTCCGCGCCCGGGCGGAGGTCCACACCCTGACCAACACCGCCCTCACCTACACCCTCGCCGACCCGGCCGGCCCGGCCCGCCTGGCGGTCGCCCTCAACCTGGCCCCCCACCCGGCGGACCCGGCCGTCCCGGCGGCACCCTGGCACCACGCGGCCGGCCCCGGCACCGTCACCACGGACGGCCGGGTCCACCTGCCGCCCACCGGCTGGGCGATCGCCACCACACACCCCTGAACCGCCACCACACGCCCCTGAACGGCGGGTTCAGGAGTGGAAACCGTCCCAGTAGCCGTCGCGCCCCACGGTGAAGTCCCCCGGACGCTCCCTTTGCAGGGTCTCGTACCGCTCCCCGAGAAGGTCGATCCCGTCCCGGATGCCGACCCCGAAGGTCTCCCGGATCCGGATCAGGGCGGGGACCCTGCGGCCTCCGAGGATCAGCGGGTCCACCTCCGACCAGAACCGATCCACCCCTCCGCCCGGCACCGTCTCATCACGCATGGACGCACCCTGGCAGATCGCCGACCGGCCCGCCGCCGAATATCCACAGCATGTGGACGAACGCCCGCCGCGCGGTTCCCTCAGGCCTCGAACTCGTACTCCAGCACGTACGCCGCCGCGTCCAGCACCATCGCGTTGACCTCGACAACCCGCCCGTCCCCGGCGAACGCCGTCCGGTGGACGAGCATCACGGGCGTCCCGGCCGCCAGCCCCAGCCGGCCCGCCTCGTCCCCGAGGGGCATCCGCGACCGGACCTCCTCACGGAACCGCACGGGCGCCGCCCCGATCTCGGCGAGCCGCGCATAACTGCCACCCGGCCCGGCATCCGCCCGGACGACGGCGGTCCCCGCGACCAGAGCCGCCGGCAGGTACGAGGTGGACAGCAGCACCGGCTTCCCGTCCAGCACGAACCGCCGGCGCCGTACGCACACCGCATCACCCGGCTCGACCCCCAGCACCCCGGCGATCTCCACAGGTACGCCCTCCTCGGCAACCGCCACCTGGTCGACCTCCAGCGACCGGTCCCCGAGATCCGCCGACCAGACCGACCGCCCCGACCCCCACCGCTCCCGCGCCAACCGCTGAACACCGTGCCGCCGCAACGGCCGGAATTCCCGGACGAACACCCCGGCCCCCTTGCGAGCCTCGGCGATGCCCTCGCTCTGCAACACCCCCAACGCCTGACGCGCGGTCATGCGGGCGACCTCGTAGGTCGCCATCAGCTCGTTCTCCCCGGGCAACCGGTCACCCGCCCGGTACTGCCCCGAGTCGATCGCGGCCTTGAGCGCATCGGCGATCCGCCGGTACTTGGGCTGCTTCTCGCCGCTGCCGCTGGGCATGACCTGCCTCCTTCGTCCTCAGCATCCTAGGTGCGACCGGGTATCCGCCCATCGGGACGACACGGGTTGACATCTCTAGAGACAGTTAGTTCTCTAGAGATGTCACAACCTCTCGCGGGGCTCCGCTCCGCCTGCATCGGAGGGCCCATGGCCGAGCCGCTGGGATGCCCGCCCGTCACTCCGTACATCGCCGCATGGAGCGCGGAGCGCTTCGTCCGTCCCGATGTCGTCCTCCTCCCCGGAGTCGGGATCGCCCATCGGGACGAGAGCCCGTACGACCGCGACCCGGAGGGCGTGCTGTGGGCGCGCGTGACAGCCGGCCGCAGGACGGGACGTCCCGAACTCGGACGGATCCACCCGGGCCGCCAACGGCGGGCGATGCGCAAGCTGTTGTGCCAGATCTGCGGCGGCCCGGCCGACCGCGACGAGGACGGGGTCCTCTGGCTGCTCAAGGACGACCGCGCTGCGTGGCGGTGCAGCCCTCCTGCGGGTGAAGGACCATCACGAACGCGGTGTGTACGGAACGCTCTACCACCCGGGTCCTCCCCGCCCCCGCCCCTCCGCCGCGGTGGTCGTGGCGTCCCGCGACCACCGAGCCCGCCTGGTCCTGGCGGCGCAGATGGTCAGAGTCCTCCGGGACCGCACGCTCGTGGACCTCGGCGCCACCTTGGTGTCGGCATCCTGAGTCCGACCCCCACCACCCTCGCCGCACCATGCCCGGAACGGCACGCCAGAACATTTCGCGGGCTCGACGCAGACCGCCGGAAGGCCGGGTCCGTCAGCACCCGTTTCGCGATCCCCGGCAGCCGGCAGCACCCCGGCGGCACACCGCCGTCCCGCACCAGCACGTGCGCGGGGCGCGTAACTGGCACGGGCCGTTCCCGGCGCCGCACATGACGAAGGCCCAGGTTCACGGAGTGACTCCGCTGACCTGGGCCTTTGTTGCACTTCTTGCGAAGTGCCCCCGGCAGGATTCGAACCTGCGCACCCGCCTCCGGAGGGCGGTGCTCTATCCCCTGAGCTACGGGGGCCTGCTGTTCGCCGCGTTGTTCTTGCGACGTGGAGAACATTACCAGGCTCCCAGTGTGCTCTGTGCACGGGTTTCGACGGAGGGTCGCGAAACCGTCCGGGAGGCGATCGCGGGCGGGCGGTTCGGGGTGGGGGAGCGGGGGAGGGCGGGGAAGTGGGAAAAGCCCGGACGGGGAGGTGGGTGCGCGGCTACCCTCGGTGATGTGCCGGGAGCGTCCGGGCGGGTCCTCGTGGTGGACGACAGCGAGGTGATCCGCCAGCTGATCAGAGTCAACCTGGAGCTGGAGGGCTTCGAGGTGGCGACGGCTGCCGACGGCGAGGAGTGCCTGGAGGTGGTACGCCGGGTCGCGCCGGACGTGGTCACGCTGGACGTGATGATGCCCCGGCTGGACGGCCTGCGGACGGCGGCCCGGTTACGGGCCACTCCGGAGACGCGGCGCCTGCCGATCGCGATCATCAGCGCCTGTACGCCCGCCGACCTGCGTCGCGGGGAGGCCGTCGGGGTGGACGGCTACCTGGCCAAGCCCTTCGATCCGGCGGACCTGCTGGCGCTGGTCTGCCGGCTGAGGGCGCTCGGGGCGGCGGGGGAGGCCGGCCGGTCGGGCGGCTTCGCGTACGGATTCGGTGCCGCCGCGCCCACCCGGGAGGATTCCGCTCTCGGCGAACATGGCGCGCTGGGCGAGAGTTACCCCTGATACCCGACGTCTCAACCGGCAAACCGGGTGGCGGGCCCCTCCCCTGTCTCGCCTACCCTTGGCGTCGTGACACCCGCAGAGCTTTCCCAGGCAGTCCTGGCCGCTGTGAGCGCCGTCGTAGAGGCAGGCGACCTGACCGTCGCCGTGCCCGAGCACGTGACGGTCGAGCGACCCAAGAACAGGGACCACGGCGACTACGCCACCAATGTGGCCCTCCAGCTCGCGAAGCCGGCCGGTCGGCCGCCGCGAGCCGTGGCCGAGCTGGTGGCCGCCCGCCTGCGCGAGCTGCCCGGGGTCTCCCAGGTCGACATCGCCGGGCCCGGCTTCATGAACATCACCCTGGACGCCGCGACCCAGGGCGAGCTGGCCCGCAGGATCGTCGAGGCCGGCGAGGCCTACGGCCGCAACGAGGCGCTCAAGGGCCTGAAGATCAACCTGGAGTTCGTGTCGGCCAACCCGACCGGCCCGATCCACATCGGCGGCGTCCGCTGGGCGGCCGTCGGCGACTCGCTGGCCCGGGTGCTCAAGGCGACCGGCGCCGACGTCACCACCGAGTACTACCTGAACGACGCCGGCGTGCAGATCGGCAAGTTCGCCGCCTCGCTCCAGGCCGCCGCCAACGGCCGGCCGGCCGCGGACGACGGCTACGTCGGCGAGTACATCGCCGACATCGCGAAGGCGATCGTGGACGGCGTCCCGGGGGTCCTGGAGCTGTCCGAGGACGAGCAGCTCCGGGTGTTCCGCTCCAGGGGTCTGGAGCTCATGGTCGCCGAGATCCAGCGCTCGATGGAGGAGTTCGGTACCCACTTCGACACCTGGTTCTCGGAGAAGTCGCTGCACGACTCGGGCGCCGTCGAGAAGGCCATCGACCGGCTGCGCGAGCAGGGCCACGTCTTCGACCGGGACGGTGCGATCTGGCTGCGCACCACCGACTTCGGCGACGACAAGGACCGCGTCCTGATCAAGGCCGACGGCGAGACCACCTACTTCGCCGCCGACGCCGCCTACTACCTGAGCAAGCGGGACCGGGGCAGCGAGGTCTCGGTCTACATGCTCGGTGCGGACCACCACGGCTACGTCAACCGGCTCAAGGCCATCGCGGCCTGCGCGGGTGACGACATGGACCGCAACATCGAGGTGAAGATCGGCCAGTTCGTGAAGATGATTCGCGACGGCGAAGAGGTCCGGATGTCCAAGCGGGCCGGCAACATCATCACGATCGACGACGTGGTGGAGTGGATCGGCGTCGACGCGGCCCGGTACACCCTCGTGCGGTCGCCCACGGACTCCACCATCACGCTCGACATCAACGTGCTGACCAGCCAGACCAACGAGAACCCGGTCTTCTACGTCCAGTACGCGCACACCCGGATGTGCGGTGTCCAGCGCAAGGCGGCCGACCTCGGCATCACCAAGTCCGAGGACTTCAAGCCGGAGCTGCTCTCCACCGAGTGGGAGTCGACGCTGCTCGGCCAGCTCGGCGAGTTCCCGCGGGTGCTGGCCTCGGCCGGCGAGCTGCGCGAGCCGCACCGGGTCGCCCGGTACCTGGAGGAGGTCGCCCGCGACTACCACCGGTTCTACGACCACTGCCAGATCCTGCCGAAGGGCGACGAGGAGGTCACCGACCTCACGCACGCCCGGCTCTGGCTGGCCGACGCGACGCGCACGGTCATCGCCAACGGCCTCACGCTGCTCGGTGTATCCGCCCCCGAGCGGATGTAGCGGGCAGCAACCCCTCGCGCCAACGGGGGCGGTGACGGTCCGTCAGGACGGTCGCCGCCCCTCGGCGCACACCGGCGCAGTGAACCCAGCAGGAGGAAGCCAGAGATGAGCCGCTCCGCCCACCCCGCAGGCCCCCGCCACGGCGACGTGCTGACCGAGGGCCACTACCAGGCCCCGCCGAGCGACCTCAACGCGCTCGACCCGAAGGTCTGGTCCGCCACGGTGGCCCGCGAGCCGTCGGGGTCGGTCAGCGTCGGCGGCCTCGACGTGCGGGCGCTGGCGGCCGAGTTCGGTACCCCGGCGTACATCCTGGACGAGGCGGACTTCCGGGCCCGGGCCCGCGCCTGGCGGGACGCCTTCGGCCCCGGCGCGGACGTGTACTACGCGGGCAAGGCCTTCCTCTCCAAGGCGGTGGTCCGCTGGCTGCACGAGGAGGGCCTCAACCTGGACGTGTGCAGCGCCGGTGAGCTGGCCGTGGCGCTGGCCGCGGGGATGCCGGGGGAGCGGATCGCGCTGCACGGCAACAACAAGTCGGCGGCCGAGCTGGAGCAGGCGGTCAAGGCGGGGGTCGGGCACGTCGTGCTGGACTCGTACCAGGAGATCGAGCTGCTGGCCGCGGTCGCCGAGCGGCAGGGCGTCCGGCAGCCGGTGCTGATCCGGGTGACGGTCGGGGTCGAGGCGCACACCCACGAGTTCATCGCGACCGCGCACGAGGACCAGAAGTTCGGCCTGTCGCTCACCGGTGGCGCCGCCCGGGAGGCGGTCCGGCGGGTGCTGGCGCACGGCAGCCTGGAGCTGCGCGGCATCCACTCCCACATCGGCTCGCAGATCTTCGACACCGCGGGCTTCGAGGTGGCCGCCCACCGGGTGGTCGGCCTGCTCGCCGAGATCCGCGACGAGCACGGCGTGGAGCTTCCGGAGATCGACCTGGGCGGCGGCCTGGGCATCGCGTACACCAGCGAGGACGACCCGAGCGAGCCGGCCGCGATCGCCGCCGCACTGGCCGCGATCGTCGGGCGCGAGTGCCTCGGGGCGGGGCTGGCCGTGCCGCGGCTGTCGGTGGAGCCGGGCCGGGCGATCGTCGGCCCGACCGCGTTCACGTTGTACGAGGTGGGCACGGTGAAGCCGCTGGAGGGCCTGCGCACGTACGTCAGCGTGGACGGCGGGATGTCGGACAACATCCGTACCGCGCTGTACGACGCCGAGTACTCCGTGTCGCTGGTCTCCCGCGCCAGCGAGGCCGGCCCGATGCTGTCCCGCGTGGTGGGCAAGCACTGCGAGTCCGGCGACATCGTGGTCCGGGACGCCTTCCTGCCGGCCGACCTGGCCCCCGGTGACCTGGTCGCGGTGCCCGCCACCGGCGCGTACTGCCGCTCGATGGCGAGCAACTACAACCACGCCCTCAAGCCTCCCGTGGTGGCCGTCCTGGACAGACGGGCCCGGGTGATCGTCCGGCGCGAGACGGAGGAGGATCTCCTGCGCCTCGATATCGGATGACGAAATCCTCGTCTCAAATCATGGAACGACCGTAGTTCTGTGCGGAATGTCCCCGAGACTGGTAGAGACCGAATACCGATGGGTGCCGACCGTGCCCCGTCGGAGACCGAGAATGCAGAGCGGAGTCGGATGATGCGTACGCGCCCGCTGAAGGTGGCGTTGCTGGGCTGTGGTGTGGTGGGCTCCGAGGTGGCGCGCATCATGACGACGACGGCCGACGACCTCGCCGCGCGGATCGGCGCGCCCGTGGAGCTCGTGGGCATCGCCGTCCGCCGGACCGGCCGGGCCCGCCCGGGCGTGCCGGAGCACCTGCTCACCACCGATGCCGAGGCCCTGGTCACCCGGGGCGACATCGACGTGGTGATCGAGGTGGTGGGCGGCATCGAGCCGTCCAAGCACCTCATCCTCTCGGCCATCGGCAAGGGCGCCTCGGTGGTGTCCGCCAACAAGGCGCTGCTCGCCCAGGACGGCGCCGAGCTGCACGAGGCCGCGGCCAGGGCCGGGGTGGACCTCTACTACGAGGCCGCCGTGGCCGGTGCCATCCCGCTGATCCGCCCGCTGCGCGAGTCGCTCGCCGGCGACAAGGTCAACCGGGTGCTGGGCATCGTCAACGGCACCACCAACTTCATCCTGGACAAGATGGACACCACCGGCGCCGGGTACTCCGAGGCGCTGGAGGAGGCCACCGCGCTGGGCTACGCCGAGGCGGACCCGACGGCCGACGTCGAGGGCTTCGACGCCGCGGCGAAGGCGGCGATCCTGGCCGGCATCGCCTTCCACACCAAGGTCACCGCCGCGGACGTCTACCGCGAGGGCCTGACCGAGGTGACCGCCGCCGACATCGCCTCGGCGAAGCAGATGGGCTGCGTGGTGAAACTGCTGGCGATCTGCGAGCGGGCCGCCGACGGCGAGTCCGTGACCGCCCGGGTGCACCCCGCGATGATCCCGCTCAGCCACCCGCTGGCCTCGGTCCGCGAGGCCTACAACGCGGTGTTCGTGGAGGCCGAGGCGGCCGGCCGGCTGATGTTCTACGGCCCGGGCGCCGGCGGCGCGCCGACCGCGTCCGCCGTGCTCGGCGACCTGGTCGCGGTCTGCCGCAACCGGCTGAACGACGCCACCGGCCCCGGCGACTCGCTGTACACCCGGCTGCCGGCCAAGCCGATGGACGAGGTCGTCACCCGGTACCACGTCAGCCTCGACGTGGACGACCGCGCCGGTGTGCTCGCCCAGGTGGCGTCCACCTTCGCCGAGCACGGGGTGTCCATCGACACCGTCCGCCAGCAGGGCCGGGACGGCGACGCCTCGCTCGTGGTGGTCACCCACCGCGCCACCGACGCCGCGCTGTCGGCGACGGTCGACAAGCTCCGCGCGCTGGACAGCGTGCGCGACGTGGCCAGCATCATGCGGGTTGAAGGGGAGTAGGAACAGCCATGAACGCCGTCATCGACAGAGCCAGTGGTCACACCCACCAGTGGCGCGGCCTCATCGAGGAGTACCGCGACCGCCTTCCGGTCACCGCCGAGACTCCCGTGGTCACCCTGCTGGAGGGCGGCACGCCGCTGGTCCCCGCCCAGGTGCTCTCCGAGCGCACCGGCTGCGAGGTCTACCTCAAGGTCGAGGGCGCCAACCCGACCGGGTCCTTCAAGGACCGCGGGATGACCATGGCGATCTCCAAGGCCAAGGAGGAGGGCGCCCAGGCCGTCATCTGCGCCTCCACCGGCAACACCTCGGCCTCGGCCGCGGCGTACGCGGTGCGGGCCGGCATGGTCTGCGCCGTGCTGGTGCCGCAGGGCAAGATCGCGCTCGGCAAGATGGGCCAGGCGCTGGTGCACGGCGCGAAGATCCTCCAGGTGGACGGGAACTTCGACGACTGCCTCACCCTGGCGCGTGAACTGTCCGAGAAGTACCCGGTCGCACTGGTCAATTCGGTGAACCCGGTGCGGATCGAGGGTCAGAAGACCGCCGCGTTCGAGATCGTCGACATGCTCGGTGACGCCCCCGACATCCACGTGCTGCCGGTGGGCAACGCGGGCAACATCACCGCGTACTGGAAGGGGTACCGGGAGTACGCCGCGGACGGCCTGTCCACCCGCACCCCCCGGATGTGGGGTTTCCAGGCCTCCGGCTCCGCCCCGATCGTGGACGGCGCCCCGGTGCTCAAGCCGCAGACCATCGCGACCGCGATCCGGATCGGCAACCCCGCCTCCTGGGACTTCGCGCTGGCCGCGCGGGACGAGTCCGGTGGGCTCATCGACAAGGTGACCGACCGTCAGATCCTGTCAGCGTACCGGCTGTTGGCCGCGCAGGAGGGCGTCTTCGTGGAGCCCGCCTCGGCCTCCAGCGTGGCCGGTCTGCTGGCCAAGGCGGAGGCCGGCCTGGTCGATCCGGGTCAGCGGATCGTCTGCACCGTCACCGGCAACGGCCTGAAGGACCCGGACTGGGCGGTCGCCGGGGCGCCGCAGCCGCAGATCGTCCCGATCGACGCGGAGGCCGCCGCGGTGCGCCTCGGGCTGCTCGGCTGAAGCGTACCTGACAGCGCGTCAACGGTGGGCCGCCCCCGTTCGGGGGTCGGCCCACCATTGCTGTCCGGATGACACTTTCGGTGTCGATTCGCTGTCTTTTTCCCTTCCGTTTTCCGCACGGTTTCCGGCCACAACCGGCAACACGGCAGATCGAACGGGAGCGGGGTGTACCGCTCTGGAACCTCTCTTCGATAGTCTGGCTCCAGGCGGGCCGCGCCTTCGGCCTGCGGTTGCCCGCTCCGCCGGAGTCTGCCGGGCAGGCCCCGCCGCCGTTCCACTGGCCCGTACGCCACCGGGCCGTCCCACTCCCCAGGAGACACCAACCACATGGCCGGTCCCGCGTTCCGCGCTGCCGCCGTCAGGGTCCGGGTTCCCGCGACCAGCGCCAACCTCGGCCCGGGCTTCGACGCCTTCGGACTCGCCCTGGGTCTCTACGACGACGTCGTGGTCCGGGTCGCCGACTCGGGCCTCACCGTCGACATCGCCGGTGAGGGCTCCGACAACCTGGCCCGGGACGAGCGCCACCTGGTGGTCCGCTCCCTGCGCGCCGCCTTCGACCGCCTCGGCGGCCAGCCGCGCGGGCTCGAAGTGGTCTGTGCCAACCGGATACCGCACGGCCGCGGCCTGGGGTCCTCCTCGGCCGCCATCTGCGCCGGCCTGGTGGCCGCCCGCGCCGTCACCATCGGCGGCCAGGCCCTGCTGGACGACGACGCCCTGCTCGCCCTCGCCTCCGAGCTGGAGGGCCACCCCGACAACGTCGCCGCCTGTCTGCGCGGCAACTTCACCGTGGCCTGGACCGAGGACGACGGCGCGCGGACCATCGTGCTGGAGCCCTCCGCCGAGGTCGTGCCGGTGGTCTTCGTGCCCTCCACCGAGGTGCTCACCGAGACCGCCCGCGGCCTGCTGCCGAAGACCGTCCCGCTGGCCGACGCCGCCGTCAACGCCGGCCGCGCCGCCCTGCTGGTCGAGGCGCTCACCCGCCGGCCCGAGCTGCTGCTGACCGCCACCGAGGACCGCCTGCACCAGGACTACCGGGCCTCCGCGATGCCGGACAGCGCCGCGCTGGTGGCCGGGCTGCGCAACGAGGGCGTGCCGGCCGTCATCTCCGGCGCCGGCCCCACCGTGCTCGCGCTCACCGACGAGGCGGGTGCCGACAAGGTCGCGAACTTCGCCGGGCCGGGCTTCGCCGCGCACCGGCTGGAGCTCGACCGCGCCGGAGCCCGCGTCCTGCCCCTCGACATGTGAGGGTGCGCGGGGCGCACGCCGGGCTGAGCAGCGAGAACGTGTCCGCGCGGATTCGCGGGACGGACACGATTGACAAGGACAGGGCTGGGGAATGTGTCAGGGGGTCGGTAGTGTTAACCTCATTGCTGCACCAGGTGCCCTCCGGGGCGCGGTGCGACGCGTCCCGATCCCGACATCCTGCCTGCGCGGCCCGACAGCCGTGCCGGGTGAGCTGCGGAAGCGCGGGACCACGATTCTCCGGGAGTCCACCACAGCGCGTACGCAGCCTGCCTGCGCGACCGTGGCGCATCCCGAAGCCGTGAAGGCACCTGACTCCCACCCGCAGCCTCCCGACTGAGGCCCGGACGGGCGGAGCCCTGGGTACCTGCACGCGACGGGGGCCCGGGTATCACCAGGCAGCAGGGTCGGCAGACAGAGCCCGCCCGCGCCATCTCGCACCACAGTGCACCGCACTTCGCAGTTCTCCCGATCGGATCAGCCTTTCGGGGGAATCCCGCCTCGGACCAGCGCGAACAGACGTTGGTCAGGACAGCACAACCGGTCGCCGAGCCAGACAGGCCGACGTCCGCTCCAGGGAAGGACCCTTAGTGAGCGACACCACCGATCTGATGGGCGCGCGCCCGGACGCAGAGCCGTCGGACGCAGCCGCCGCCCCCGCGGCCCCGGCACGGCGCCGTCGCAGCGCCGCCGCGGGCCTGGACGGCCTGGTCCTGGCCGAGCTTCAGAAGCTCGCCTCGACTCTTGGAATCAGCGGTACCGGACGCATGCGCAAGAGCCAGCTGATCGAGGCCATCAAGGACAAGAGCGGCGGTGACCCGCTGCTCGCCGGCGCTGCCGCCGCCGCGCCCGCGCCGGCTGCCAAGCGTGCTGCCAAGGCCGCGCCGGCCGCCGACGAGGCCCCGGCCGAGGCCCCCGCGGCCGAGGAGAAGCCCGCTCGCCGCACCCGCGCCGCCGCCGCCGCGGCTCCGGCCGCCGAGGCCCAGCCGCAGATCGAGATCCCGGTCCAGGCCGCCGCCGAGACCAGCACCGCCCCCGCGCGCACCGAGCGGACCCGTCGCCGGGCCACCTCGGCCGCCGGGGCGCCGACCGCCGAGGCCGCCGCCGAGCAGGCCGGTGCCGTGGTCGCCGAGGCGAAGGCCGACACCAAGGCCGAGCCGCGCGCGTTCGACGGCGAGGCCCGTACCGAGCGCCGGGACCGCCGGGACCGCCGCGACCGCCGTGAGGGCGGCACCGAGCGCCCGGAGGCCGCCGACGCCCAGGACGGCGACTCCCGCGAGTCCCGTCGGGACCGTCGCAACCGCCGCGAGCGCGACCGCACCGAGCGGCCCGAGCGCACCGAGCGCACCGAGCGCCAGGGCGGCCAGCAGCAGAGCGGCGCCCAGGACGGCGGCCAGGCCGCGCGTCAGGGCGGCCAGCAGCAGCAGGCCGGCCAGCAGCAGGGCGGCGGGTACGACGACGACGAGTTCGGTGACGGCCGTCGTGGCCGTCGGGGCCGTTACCGCGACCGCCGCGGCCGTCGCCGCGAGGGCTTCGAGGGCACCGGTGCCCCGGAGCCGGTGGTTGGCGACGACGACGTCCTGATCCCGGTCGCGGGCATCCTGGACATCCTCGACAACTACGCGTTCGTCCGGACCTCCGGCTACCTGCCGGGCTCGAACGACGTCTACGTCTCGCTCGCCCAGGTCCGCAAGCACGGCCTGCGCAAGGGTGACGCCATCACCGGTGCGGTGCGCCAGCCCCGCGACGGCGAGCGCCGCGAGAAGTTCAACGCCCTGGTGCGGCTGGACTCCGTCAACGGCATGGACCCGGACAGCGGCCGCGGCCGTCCCGAGTTCGGCAAGCTCACCCCGCTGTACCCGCAGGAGCGCCTGCGCCTGGAGACCGACCCGGGCGTGCTGACCACCCGCATCATCGACCTCGTGTCGCCGATCGGTAAGGGCCAGCGCGGTCTGATCGTCGCCCCGCCGAAGACCGGCAAGACGATGATCATGCAGGCGATCGCCAACGCGATCACCCACAACAACCCCGAGTGCCACCTGATGGTCGTCCTGGTCGACGAGCGTCCGGAAGAGGTCACCGACATGCAGCGGTCGGTGAAGGGCGAGGTCATCTCCTCGACCTTCGACCGCCCGGCTGAGGACCACACCGTGGTCGCGGAGCTGGCCATCGAGCGCGCCAAGCGCCTGGTGGAGCTGGGCCACGACGTGGTGATCCTGCTCGACTCGATCACCCGCCTGGGCCGTGCCTACAACCTGGCGGCGCCGGCCTCCGGCCGCATCCTGTCCGGTGGTGTCGACTCGACCGCGCTCTACCCGCCGAAGAAGTTCTTCGGTGCCGCGCGCAACATCGAGAACGGCGGCTCGCTGACCATCCTCGCCACGGCGCTCGTGGAGACCGGCTCCCGGGCCGACGAGGTCGTCTTCGAGGAGTTCAAGGGCACCGGCAACATGGAGCTCAAGCTCGACCGCAAGCTCTCCGACAAGCGGATCTTCCCCGCGGTGGACGTCGACGCGTCCAGCACCCGCAAGGAGGAGATCCTGCTCGGCAACGACGAGCTGGCGATCACCTGGAAGCTCCGCCGGGTGCTGCACGCGCTCGACTCGCAGCAGGCCATCGAGCTGCTGCTGGACAAGATGAAGCAGACCAAGAGCAACGCCGAGTTCCTGATGCAGATCGCCAAGACCACCCCCGGTTCGGGCGACTGACGACGTATCGGCCCACGGGAGCCCCGGACCGCGCTGCGGTCCGGGGCTCCCGTGCTCTCTGAGAAGTATCTGAGAACGGGGCAAAGGGGTAACAGATTCGCTTATCCTCGGAATGACGGTCATTTCGACCGGATCCGGCGCCGTGCGACCGAGGTCGCTCACCGAGGTCGCTCCCGGCGACGAGGAGGCGAGATGGCCGCACCGAAGGACGAGGCGGGACGGCCCCGCCCCGGGCGCCCCGCGGACGGGCCCGCAGGGCCCGGCGGGGCCGGGAAGCCGGGCGCGCCCGTGGACCTGGTGAAGTCCGGTGCGGCCGGGCCGCAGGCCGGGCCCGCACCGGGGACCCGCCGCCGCCGGAGGCTCACCCGCAACCTCGTCGTCGGGGCGACCGCCCTGGTGCTGCTGGCCGCCGGCGCGGCCGGGTACGCGTACCTGAAGCTCAACGGGAACATCAGGAGCGTCGACATCGACGGCGAGCTGGGCGGAGCCCGTCCGCCGGCCGCCACCGACGGCTCGTTCAACCTGCTGGTGCTCGGCTCCGACTCGCGGGGCGGGGCGAACGGGGCCCTGGCCGGCGGCGCCACCGACGGTACGGCCCGCTCGGACACCGCGATGGTGGTCCACGTCAACCAGGACCACTCCCGCGCGAGTGTGGTGAGCATCCCGCGCGACACCCTGGTCGCCCGGCCGGTCTGCACCGCGCCGGACGGCAAGAGCGTCCCGGCCGCCCGCAGTGCGATGTACAACTCGGCCTACGAGGTCGGCGGGCCCGCCTGCGCCGTGAAGACCACCGAGCAGCTGACCGGCCTGCGGATGGACCACTTCGTGGAGATCGACTTCGCCGGCTTCGCCGACCTGATCGACACCATCGGCGGGGTCACCGTGACCACCGCCGTCCCCATCAGCGACCAGGACAGCGGCCTGAGACTGCCGGCCGGCACCCACCACCTGGACGGCGACCAGGCCCTCGCCTTCGTCCGGACCCGGCACGGCGTGGGCGACGGCAGCGACCTCGGCCGGATAGAGCTGCAGAAGCAGATGGTGAAGTCGATCATGACGCAGGTGGGGGGCGCCGGGCTGACCACCAACCCGGCCAAGCTGTGGGCCACCGCCGACAAGCTCACCAGGAGCGTCACCACCGACTCCGACCTGGCCTCGGTGAACTCCCTGGTCGGTCTGGTGGACACGCTGAGACCGATCGGCCCGGACCAGATGACGATGGTCACCCTCCCGGTCGGCACCGCCCTCAGCGACGCCAACCGGGTCGTGCCCCGGCACCCGGAGTCGGACCAGCTCTGGGCCGCCCTGCGGGCCGACCAGCCGGTGCCCGCGAGCGTCACCAGCAGCCCCAGCGCCTCCACGGCGCGTACGCCGACCCGCACGCCCACCGGCGCCTCCACGGGCGCCTCCACCAGCGCCCCGGCCGTGCGCAGCCCCGCCGCCCCGGGCACGGCGCCGTACGGCCCCACGGCGGCGACCGCAGGCCGGGCCGCCGGGTAGCCCGGAATATCCGTGGAACCTCCCCGGTTTGGGAAGAAGCGGTCAGTGCTGGCACACTGGTCCGTCGGTCCCGGTTCACGTGCAGCTCCCGCTGTCGACCCGGTGCCCTCCCGAAACCTAGGAGAATCCCTTGAAGCCCAACGTTCACCCCGAGTACGTGCTCACCAAGGTGACCTGCACCTGCGGCGCCGAGTTCACGACCCGCTCGACCGAGACCAGTGGCGAGATCCGCGCCGAGGTTTGCTCGCAGTGCCACCCGTTCTACACGGGCAAGCAGAAGATCCTCGACACCGGTGGCCGCGTGGCCCGCTTCGAGGCCCGCTTCGGCAAGAAGCACAGCACCACCCAGGCCTAGCGCTTCCTCGGCGCCGGTCTCCAGCGTCCCCGTCGTACGGTGGGGGCGCTGGGGCCGGCGCCGTTCGCGTCCCTGCGCCCTTCGCCCCCCGCACCACCAGCTCTCACGGGAAGTAGGCCCACCCCATGTTCGAGGCAGTCGAAGAGCTCCTCACCGAGCACGCCGACCTCGAGAAGCGGCTGGCCGATCCGTCGGTCCACGCCGACCAGGCCAACGCCCGCAAGCTCGCCAAGCGCTACGCCGAGCTGACCCCGATCACCGCCACCTACCGCGCCTGGCGCGCGGCCGGCGAGGACATCGAGGCCGCCCGTGAGCTGGCCGCCGAGGACCCGGACTTCATCGCCGAGGTGAAGGCCTCCGAGGCCCACCGGGACGAGCTGACCGAGGAGTTGCGGCTGCTGCTGGTGCCCCGCGACCCCAACGACGACAAGGACGTCATCCTGGAGGTCAAGGCCGGCGAGGGCGGCGAGGAGTCCGCGCTGTTCGCCGGCGACCTGCTGCGGATGTACCTGCGCTTCGCCGAGCGGGTGGGCTGGAAGACCGAGCTGATCGACGCCAACGAGTCCGACCTCGGCGGCTACAAGGACGTCTCGGTCGCCGTGAAGACCCGCGGCACCACCGAGCCCGGCCAGGGCGTCTGGGCCCGGCTGAAGTACGAGGGCGGCGTGCACCGCGTGCAGCGGGTGCCGGCCACCGAGTCCCAGGGCCGGATCCACACCTCGGCGGCGGGTGTGCTGGTCACCCCCGAGGCCGAGGAGGTCGAGGTCGAGATCGTCGCCAACGACCTGCGGATCGACGTCTACCGCTCGTCCGGCCCCGGCGGCCAGTCGGTCAACACCACCGACTCGGCGGTCCGGATCACCCACCTGCCGACCGGTATCGTGGCGTCCTGCCAGAACGAGAAGAGCCAGCTGCAGAACAAGGAGCAGGCGATGCGCATCCTGCGCTCGCGGTTGCTGGCCGCCGCGCAGGAGGCCGCCGAGCAGGAGGCCTCGGACGCGCGTCGCAGCCAGGTCCGCACGGTGGACCGCTCGGAGCGGATCCGGACGTACAACTACCCGGAGAACCGCCTCTCGGACCACCGGACCGGCTTCAAGTCCTACAACCTGGACCAGGTCCTCGACGGCGACCTGAACGCGGTCATCCAGTCCTGCGTGGACGCCGATGCCGCCGCCAAGCTGGCCGCCGCGCAGGAGCACTGAGCACCGAGCCCGAGCCCACAAATCAGGGGTGTGTACGGATGAACCTGCTGCTCGCCGAGGTGGCCCAGGCCACCCAGCGGTTGGCTGCGGCCGGCGTGCCGTCGCCGCGCTTCGACGCGGAGGAGCTGGCTGCGTACATCCACAACGTCAAGCGCAGCCAGCTGCACACCGTGCCGGACGGCGACTTCGACGCGCGCTACTGGGAGGCGGTGTCCCGCCGCGAGGCGCGTGAACCGCTCCAGCACATCACCGGGCGGGCCTTCTTCCGCTACCTGGAGCTGGAGGTCGGCCCCGGCGTCTTCGTGCCCCGCCCGGAGACCGAGACCGTGGTCGAGTGGGCCATAGACGCGGTGCGCGACATGGACGTCGCCGAGCCGCTGGTGGTCGACCTGTGCAGCGGCTCCGGCGCGATCGCGCTGGCGCTGGCCCAGGAACTGCCGCGCTCCACCGTGCACGCCTTCGAACTCGACGAGGGTGCCCTGGAGTACACCCGGCGCAACATCGCCGCCAGCCCCGACCGCGGCCGGATCACCCTGCACGCGGGGGACGCCACCCGGGCCTTCGCGGACGACCGCTCCTGGGACGGCCGCTTCGACCTGGTGATCAGCAACCCGCCGTACATCCCGCTCACCGAGTGGGAGTACGTCGCGCCCGAGGCCCGCGACCACGACCCGCAGATGTCCCTGTTCTCCGGTGAGGACGGCCTGGACACCATCCGCGGCATCGAACGCGTCGCGGCCCGGCTGCTGCGGCCCGGCGGCGCGGTGGTCATCGAGCACGCCGACACCCAGGGCGGCCAGGTCCCGTGGATCTTCAAGGAGGAGAGCGGCTGGACGGACGCCGCCGACCACCGCGACCTGAACCACCGGCCGCGCTTCACGACCGCCCGGAGGGCGTCGTTGTGAAGCATCGGGTACGGCACGACCGCCCGGAGGGCGTCGTTGTGAGGCGCCACCGCCCACCGCACGACAGCACGACCGGCGCCGTCGCGGGCCGCCGGGCAGCACCGACCGGCGCCGTCGCGGGCCGCCGGGCAGCACCGACCAGCTTGAGCCATCTCGGAAGGGGACCGCACCGATGAGCCGCCGTTATGACTGCGCCGATGCCGGGGACCGGGCGACCGGTCTGCGTGAGGCCGCCTCGGCGATCCGCCGCGGCGAGCTCGTGGTGCTGCCGACCGACACCCTGTACGGGGTCGGCGCCGACGCGTTCTCCCCGGACGCGGTGGGTGCGCTGCTCGCCGCGAAGGGCCGCGGCCGGAACATGCCGTCGCCGGTGCTGGTCGGCTCGCCGACCACGCTGCACGGGCTGGTCACCGACTTCTCCGAGCAGGCCTGGGAACTGGTCGACGCGTTCTGGCCGGGCGGCCTCACGCTCGTCGCCAAGCACCAGCCGTCGCTGCGCTGGGACCTGGGGGACACCCGGGGGACCGTCGCCGTCCGGATGCCGCTGCACCCGGTCGCCATCGAGCTGCTGAACGCCACCGGTCCGCTGGCGGTGTCCAGCGCCAACCGGACCGGCGGCCCCTCGCCGTCCACCTGTGACGAGGCGGAGGGGCAGCTGGGCGAGTCGATCGCGGTCTACCTCGACGGCGGCCAGGCCGACCACGCGATGGCCTCCACCATCGTGGACGTCACCGGCAAGGTGCCGGTGGTGCTGCGGGCGGGCGCGATCAGCGTCGAGCAGCTGAGGGAGGTCGTTCCGGACCTGGAGGCCGGCAGTTGACAGCCGCCGCCTCTGTGCACGGTGCGGACCCCGGCATACCTTCCTCGCTGGCCGTGGTGCCCCGTCCGCTCGACACGTTCCGGATCCTCTTCGTCTGCACCGGCAACATCTGCCGCTCGCCGATCGCCGAGCGGCTGACCCGGCTGGAGCTGGACACCCGGCTCGGCCCGGTGGCCGCCGGGCGGATCGTCGTGGAGAGCGCCGGCACCTGGGGCCACGAGGGTGCGCCGATGGAGGCGCACGCGGCCACGGTGCTCGGTGAGTACGGTGCGGACAGCGCCGGCTTCGCCGGGCGCGAGTTGCTGGACGAGCACGTCATCGACGCCGACCTGGTGCTGACCGCGACCCTGGACCACCGGGCGCAGGTCATCTCGATGGGGCACTCGGCCGGGCTGCGGACCTTCACGCTCAAGGAGTTCACCCGGCTGGTCCGCCGGGTGGACCCCGGCACCCTGCCGCACGCGGGCGTCGACGCGCGGCTGACCGACCGGGCCAGGGCCCTGGTGCGTTCGGCGGCCGCGCTGCGCGGCTGGCTGCTGGCGGCCTCGCCGGAGTTCGACGAGGTGAACGATCCGTACGGGGCTCCGATCGGCATGTTCCGCAACTGCGGTGAGGAGATATTCGACGCGCTGGACCCGGTGGTGACCGCGCTGACGGGCGTGCCCGGCGGTCAGTGAGCCGGTGCGTCCGCGGCCGGCGTCCGCCGCGGGCCCCCGGTTGGGGAGAATGCCCGGAGGTGCTGTGATCGAAGTGTGCCCATCGGGTGCTCGGGTGGTGGCGGCGCCCTGACGGGCGTACCCGGGCGCGCGCGGACGGGCCCGGAGCGGGGTGCGGTCCTACGCTGGACTCACCCAGCCCTCCGCTGCCCAGGAGCCCGCCATGACCGTCACCGATGCCGTGCACGGCTTCACCGACACAGGACGTCACTGGGAGGCCGCGCAGGCGCTGCGGCAGGCGGACCCGCTGGTCGCCGACCTTCTCTCGGCCGAGGACGAGCGGCGGGCCGACAGCCTGCAACTGCTGGCCGGCGAGAACCTCACCAGCCCGGCCGTGCTGGCGGCCCTCGGCGGCCCACTGATCGACAAGTACGCCGAGGGCTACCCGGGCCGTCGCCACCACACCGGCTGCGCGCCGGCCGACACCGTCGAGCTGCTGGCGGTCGACCGGGCACGAGCGCTGTTCACCGCCCCGCACGCCAACGTCCAGCCCCGGTCGGCCACTTCGGCGATGCTCGCGGCCTATGCGGCCCTGCTGCGGCCCGGCGACGTGGTGCTGTCGATGTCGCTGCAGCACGGCGGACACCTGAGCGCGGGCTCCCGGGCGAACTTCTCCGGCCGCTGGTTCGAGTTCGTCGGCTACGGCGTCCGTGAGCGGGACGGGCTGATCGACCTCGACCAGGTGCGGGCACTGGCCCGGACGCACCGGCCGAAGGCGATCATCGCCGGCGGCATCTCGCACCCGCGCCACCTGGACTGGGCCGCCTTCCGGGAGATCGCCGACGAGGTGGGCGCCTACCTGATCGCCTCGGCCGCGCAGACCATCGGCCTGGTCGCGGCGGGCGCCGCGCCCTCCCCGGTGCCGTACGCCGACGTGACCGTGGCCGCCACCCACAAGCTGCTCCGGGGGCCGCGCGGCGGCCTGCTGCTGTGCACCTCCGAGCTGGCCGACCGGGTCGACCGGGCGGTGTTCCCCTTCACCCAGGGCGGCGCGGCGATGAACGAGGTGGCGGGCAAGGCGGTCGCCCTGCTGGAGGCGGGCACGCCGGAGTTCGCGACCTACATCGGGCGCGCGGTGGAGGGCGCGCGCTCGCTGGCGCGGTCACTGGCGGAGTCCGGCGCGCGTCCGCTGACCGGTGGCACCGACACCCACCTGGTCACCGCCGACATCAGCGCCTTCGGACTGTCCGGTGCGGAGGCGGAGCGGCGCTGCGCCGGGGCCGGACTGATGCTCGGCAAGTGCGCCCTCCCGTTCGACCCCGCGCCCCCCTCCGAGGCCTCCGGGGTCCGGCTCGGTACCGGGGCGTCGGCCGCACAGGGCATGGGCCCGGCCGAGATGGCCGAGGTCGGCGCGCTGATCGGGCAGGTGCTGGAGGGCGGCGCGGACGCCCGGATCCGCGGGCGCGTCCAGGAGCTCGCGCGCTCCTTCGCGGGCCGCCGGTAGCCCCGCGGGGGGAGCCGGTCGCCGGCCAAGGAGAACCGCGATGCACACCCGGCGCGTCCGACTCAATAAGGTGTGCACCGTGGCGACGCACCCCGAACCCCGAACCAGCACGCCCCGGCAGGGCGGCGGAGTACGCTCCGTACTCAACCGGACCGTGAACCAGGAGGCCAGTGGTGCGTGAGTATCTGCTGGTCCTGTTCGTCTCGGCGGCCGTGACCTACCTGCTGACCGGCCCGGTCCGGAAGTTCGCCATCCTGGCGGGCGCCATGCCGCCGGTACGGGCCCGGGACGTGCACCGGGAGCCGACACCCCGGCTGGGCGGCATCGCGATGTTCGGCGGCCTGTGCGCCGGCCTGCTGGTGGCCTCCCAACTGACCCACCTCGGCCGTCTGTTCATCCAGAGCGCCGACGTGAAGGCGCTGCTCTCCGGTGCCGGGATCATGTGGATCCTGGGCGTGCTGGACGACAAGTGGGGCGTCGACGCCCTGGTGAAGCTCGGCGGCCAGATGATCGCCGCCGGCGTCATGGTCTGGCAGGGCATCACGGTGATCTCCATCCCGGTGCCCGGGGTCGGCTCGGTCGCGGTCACCCCCACCCAGGGCATGATCATCTCGGTCACCCTGGTGGTCGTCATGGTCAACGCGGTGAACTTCATCGACGGCCTGGACGGCCTGGCCGCCGGCATGGTCTGCATCGCCGCCGGCGCCTTCTTCCTGTACTCGTACCGCCTCTGGTACGGCTACGGGATCAACGACGCCGCTCCCGCCGTGCTGTTCAGCGCCATCCTGATCGGGATGTGCCTGGGCTTCCTGCCGCACAACCTGCACCCGGCGCGGATCTTCATGGGCGACTCCGGCTCGATGATGCTCGGCCTGATGCTCGCGGTCGCCGCGATCTCCATCACCGGCCGGGTCGACCCCGACCTGGTCACCGCGCAGACCGGTTCGCAGACCGCCACCGTGCACGCCCTGGTGCCGACCTACATCCCGCTGCTGCTGCCGCTGACGGTGATCGCGCTGCCGCTGGCCGACCTGCTGCTGGCGGTGGTCCGCCGGACCTGGGCCGGGAAGTCGCCGTTCGCGGCCGACAAGCAGCACCTGCACCACCGCCTGCTGGAGGTCGGCCACTCGCACAGCCGGGCCGTCCTGATCATGTACTTCTGGGCCGCCCTGATCGCGTTCGGCACGGTCGCCTTCTCGGTCACCAACACCGGCCGCACGGTCGTGCTGGCGCTCGCCGGGCTCTGCCTGGTCGGCCTGGTGGTGCTGCTGATGCCGCGGTTCCGTCCGCACGCGCCGCGGGCCGTGCAGGCCTTCGTCCCGCCGCGCTACCGCAAGGAGCCGCACGGGGCCGCGGCCCGGCCGGCGGCGGCCGCGCAGGGCGCCCCGGACGCCGCGCAGCCGGAGCCGGCCCTGTCGGAGCTGTCCGCGGACGACAAGGAGCTGCTCGGGCGCCTCGGGACCGGGGCCACCGCGGTCGGCTCGCACTCCGAGCCGCGCGGCTGACGCGTCGTCAAGTCGACACGCCCGCAAGGCGGCACGGTTGGACCGCTGGTGTGACAGGTACCACACGTTCATGGTAAAGCTCTCATCAAATAGTTTGTGATACCGTTCACGAGTACCGAGAACACGCCGAAAGACCTGACAGGTGGAGGACTTCCGTCCCCGGTCGGTCTCCCTCGACGGGTCGGCCGCCGAGCGGTCGTCCCACGGCTGAGGTTCTCGGGAGCGGCGTCACCGCCGCGCACCCCGTGCCCGTCCCCCGTCACACCGACATGCCGCCGGAGCTGCCGACATGCCGTCCCACGACGCCCGGATCCTCCGTGGCGCCGCAATCCCCACTGCGGTCGCCGGAGTGGTCGCCATCGCGATCTCCACCGCCCTCGTGGGGGCCAAGGGCTTGCTCGGCGCACTGTTCGCAACGCTGCTGGTGATGGCGTTCTTCAGTTTCGGCCAGGTCGCGCTCGACCGGCTGACCAGGAACAATCCGCACATTCTGATGGCCGCGGCGCTGCTGGTGTACACCACGCAGATCCTGCTGGTCGGGATCGTTCTCGCGGTGTTCAAGAACACCACCCTGTTCGACACCAAGGTCTTCGGCTTCACGTTGCTCGGCTGCGCTCTGATCTGGACGGGTTTCCAGGTGCGCGGCGCCGTGAAGGCCAAGATCTACTACGTGCAGTCCGACGAGTCCGAACGCAAGGACTCCAAGTCGGAGCGTCAACAGTGACGAGTGCCGGCTGTCCCCCGCGCGAGGGGGGCGGTGTTTATGCCCTCCTGATGGGCTGCTATCGTCCGACGCGACACCGGAGTACGGGATGCGGCCTGGTCCCTCCAAGCGGCGAAGGCATACCGCTCGGACGCATCGCCCCCCGATTCCGCCCAGTCTTCGAAGATTCCGCGGCCGTGAACGAGGCCGCCTGGGGTCAGCGAGATTCCCAACAAGTTCCAGTGCCGCTCCGTGGCCGCAGGCCACGCCGACACACCGAGGTTGCCGTAACCATGCGTCATGACGAAGGAGTCCGTGGTGGGTACTGAACTCACGTTGCTCGCCTCTGGGAGCTGCCACTTCAGTGACCCTGGCTGCGGCTTCCCCGCTCCCGGCCTGAACGAGTTCCAGTTCGAGCCGATCTTCACGATCGGCAGCATCGAGTTCAACAAGCCGATGCTGCTGTCGATGGTCGTCGCGGTGCTCGTGGTCCTCTTCTTCTGGTCCGCCTTCGCCAAGCCCCGGCTCGTGCCCGGCAAGCTGCAGCTGGTCGGTGAGATCGGCTACGACTTCGTCAAGCGCAGCATCGTGATGGAGACGATCGGCAAGAAGGGCGAGAAGTACGTCCCGATGCTGGTCTCGATGTTCTTCGTCATCTGGCTGATGAACATCATGTCGATCATCCCCTTCGCCCAGTTCCCGGTGACGGCGGCGATCGCGTTCCCGGCCGGCCTCGCGGGCATCGTCTGGCTCACCTACATGAGCCTGACCTTCAAGAAGCACGGCTTCGTCGGCGGCATGAAGAACCTCTGCTGGCCGTCGGGCATCCCCGGCTGGGTCATGTTCATCCTGGTGCCGATCGAGTTCTTCTCGAACATCTTCGTGCGCCCCTTCACGCTCGCGGTCCGAGCCTTCGCGAACATGTTCGCCGGCCACCTGCTGATCGTGATGTTCTCCATCGCCTCCTGGTACCTGCTCAGCCCGAGCCTCGGCGCGCTCTACGGCAGCGCCTCCTTCGTGGTGGCCCTCGGCCTCACCGCCTTCGAGCTGCTGGTCCAGTTCCTGCAGGCCTACATCTTCGTGATGCTGGCCAGCAGCTACATCGCCGGTGCGCTCGAAGAAGCCCACTGAGTCCGCTGTAGCGAACCGCTCCACCCCACGAACGCCCGGTGGCCAACCACCACCGGTTCACCACCCCGCATAAGGACACTTCCATGAGCATCCTCGCTGAGGGCACTGTCTACGGTTCCGTCGCTTCCATCGGCTACGGCCTCGCGGCGATCGGCCCCGGCATCGGTGTTGGTCTGATCTTCGGCAACGGTGTGCAGGCCATGGCCCGCCAGCCCGAGGCCGCCGGTCTCATCCGCTCGAACATGTTCATCGGCTTCGCGCTGACCGAGGCGCTCGCGCTCATCGGCATCGTCATGCCGTTCGTGTTCGGCAACAAGTAATTCCCTCGTAGCCCGTTTCGACGAAAGGTTCTGATATGAACCCCGGTTTCGCCCTCGCGGCGGAGGAGAAGATGAACCCTCTTCTCCCGGCGTGGCCCGAGGTCATTATCGGCCTGATCTGCTTCTTCGTCGTCTTCGGCATCCTCGGCAAGAAGCTCCTCCCCAGCATCGAGAAGGTGCTGACGGAGCGCCGTGACGCCATCGAGGGCGGCATGGAGCGTGCCGAGGCCGCGCAGGCCGAGGCCCAGGCCCTGCTGGAGCAGTACCGTGCCGAGCTCGCCGAGGCGCGTCACGAGGCCGCTCGCATCACCGAGCACGCCCGTGAGCAGGGTGCGGCCCTGATCGCCGAGATGCGCGAGGAGGGCCAGCGTCAGCGCGAGGCCATCGTCGCGGCGGGCCACGCCCAGATCGAGGCGGACAAGAAGCAGGCGACCGCCGCACTGCGGCAGGACGTCGGCTCGCTGGCCTCCCAGCTGGCCTCCCGCATCGTCGGTGAGTCCCTGGAGGACAGCGCCCGCCAGAGCGGCGTCATCGACCGCTTCCTGGACGACCTGGAGAGCAAGGCCGCGGCCTCGGCGGGTTCCAAGTGATCGGCGCCAGCCGTGAGGCCCTGGCCGCCGGCCGGGAGAACCTGCAGAGCCTGACCGACAACACCTCGGTGGACGCGGCCAAGCTCGCCGAGGAGCTCACCGCCGTCACGGTCCTGCTGGACCGCGAGGTGTCGCTGCGCCGCGTGCTGACCGACCCCTCGCGGTCCGGTCAGGACAAGGCCCAGCTGGTCGCCTCGCTGCTGTCCGGTCAGGTCTCCGGCGAGACCGTCGACCTGGTCTCCGGCCTGGTCCGCTCCCGCTGGTCGGGCGCCCGTGACCTGGTCGACTCGGTGGAGGAGCTCTCGGCCCTGGCCGAGATCATCGCCGCCGACCGGGCCGGCACGCTCGACGACGTCGAGGACGAGCTGTTCCGGTTCGGCCGGGTGGTGAGCGGCTCGCACGAGCTGCGCTCCGCCCTGACCGAGCCGAAGGCCGGCACCGCCGCCAAGGCGGAGCTGATCAAGAAGCTGCTCGGCGGCAAGGCCAACGCGGGCACCGTCCGCCTGGTCACCGCCCTGGTCACCAACCCCCGTGGACGTAGCCTTGAGCAGGGCCTGGAGTCCTACTCCAAGCTCGCTGCGGCCCGTCGCGGACGGGTGGTGGCCCTGGTCACCACCGCCGTCCCGCTGTCGGACGTCCAGAAGGAGCGGCTCGCCGCTGCTCTGGCCGGGCTGTACGGCCGCCAGGTGCACCTGAACATCGACATCGACCCCGAGGTCCGTGGCGGTGTCCGGGTGCAGATCGGTGACGAGATCATCGACGGCACCGTGTCGAGCCGCCTTGAGGGCGCTCGCCAGGTCCTCGAAGGCTGATCACACCAAGCATCATCCGACCCTCGGTCGGGCGTCGGTCCCACTCAGGGTGGGCCGGCAAAACGTACGGCCGGTTCACCTGACCCGGCCGAGAGTCGAGTACTTGCGGCCCTCAATGGCGGGCCGAGGATCGCAAACTAGGAGAGCAGGGAAGCCTGATGGCGGAGCTTACGATCCGTCCGGAGGAGATCCGGGACGCGCTGGCCGACTTTGTCCAGTCGTACCAGCCGGACGCGGCCTCGCGTGAAGAGGTCGGCACGGTCACCGAGGCCATGGACGGTATTGCCAAGGTCGAGGGCCTGCCCTCGGTCATGGCCAACGAGCTGCTGAAGTTCGAGGACGGCACCCTCGGCCTCGCGCTGAACCTCGACACCCGCGAGATCGGTGTCGTCGTCCTCGGTGAGTTCTCCGGCATCGAGGAGGGCCAGACGGTGCACCGCACCGGCGAGGTCCTCTCCGTGCCGGTCGGCGAGGGCTACCTCGGCCGTGTCGTGGACCCGCTGGGCAACCCGATCGACGGTCTGGGCGACATCGCCTCCTCCGGTCGCCGCGCCCTTGAGCTGCAGGCTCCCGGCGTCATGGTCCGCAAGTCGGTCCACGAGCCGATGCAGACCGGCATCAAGGCCATCGACGCGATGACCCCGATCGGCCGCGGCCAGCGCCAGCTGATCATCGGCGACCGCCAGACCGGCAAGACCGCGGTGGCGATCGACACGATCATCAACCAGCGCGACAACTGGCGCTCGGGCGACCCGAAGAAGCAGGTCCGCTGCATCTACGTCGCCGTCGGCCAGAAGGGCTCCACCATCGCGTCCGTCCGCGGCGCGCTGGAGGACGCGGGTGCGCTGGAGTACACCACCATCGTGGCTGCTCCCGCCTCCGACCCGGCCGGTTTCAAGTACCTCGCCCCGTACACCGGTTCGGCCATCGGCCAGGAGTGGATGTACGACGGCAAGCACGTCCTCATCATCTTCGACGACCTGTCGAAGCAGGCCGAGGCCTACCGCTCCGTCTCCCTGCTGCTGCGCCGCCCGCCGGGCCGCGAGGCGTACCCGGGTGACGTCTTCTACCTGCACTCCCGCCTGCTGGAGCGCTGCGCGAAGCTCTCCGACGAGCTGGGCGCGGGTTCGATGACCGGTCTGCCGATCATCGAGACCAAGGCGAACGACGTGTCGGCGTACATCCCGACCAACGTCATCTCCATCACCGACGGCCAGTGCTTCCTGGAGTCCGACCTGTTCAACGCCGGCATCCGCCCGGCCGTGAACGTCGGTATCTCGGTCTCCCGCGTCGGTGGCTCGGCCCAGATCAAGGCCATGAAGTCGGTCGCCGGCCGCCTGCGCCTGGACCTGGCCCAGTACCGTGAGCTGGAGGCGTTCGCCGCCTTCGGTTCCGACCTGGACCCGGCCTCCAAGGCCCAGCTGGAGCGCGGTGCGCGCATGGTCGAGCTGCTCAAGCAGGGCCAGTACCAGCCGTTCCCCGTCGAGGAGCAGGTCGTCTCCATCTGGGCCGGTACCACCGGCAAGCTGGACGACGTCCCGGTCGCGGACATCCGCCGCTTCGAGCGCGAGTTCCTGGACCACCTGCGGATCGAGAAGAAGGACCTGCTGGCCGCCATCGTGGAGACCTCCAAGCTGGAGGACGGCACGATCGACGCGCTGACCGAGGCGATCAACGCCTTCAAGCAGGGCTTCACCACGGCTGACGGCAAGCTCCTGTCCGAGCAGGCCTGAGTCCGGTAACGAGGGAAAGGACGTAACGACCCATGGGAGCACAGCTTCGGGTCTACAAGCGCCGGATCCGCTCTGTCACCGCGACGAAGAAGATCACCAAGGCGATGGAGATGATCTCCGCGTCGCGCATCGTCAAGGCGCAGCGCGCGGTGGCCGCCTCCACTCCGTACGCCGATGAGCTCACCCGGGCGGTGACGGCGGTGGCCACCCGGTCCAACGCCAAGCACCCGCTCACCACCGAGAACCCGCAGGCCAAGACGGCCGCAGTCCTGCTGATCACGGCGGACCGCGGCCTGGCCGGCGGCTACTCGACCAACGCCATCAAGCAGGCGCTCGCGCTCACCGCGCGACTGCGTGCCGAGGGCAAGGACGTGGTGACGTACATCGTCGGCCGCAAGGGCGTCTCGTACTACAACTTCCGTGACCTCGTGGTCGCGGGGTCGTGGACGGGCTTCTCCGACAAGCCGACCTACGGCGACGCGAAGGCCGTGGCGGTCGACCTGATCGAGGCCTTCACGGCCGCGACGGGCGGCGTGGACGAGCTCCACCTGGTCTCCACCAAGTTCGAGTCCATGCTGACTCAGACCCCGGTGGACGCCCGGCTGCTGCCGCTGAAGCTCGACGAGGTCAAGCTCAGCGACGACAAGCCGGCCAAGTCGGAGATCTTCCCGCTGTACGACTTCGAGCCGTCGGCGGAGGGCGTCCTGGACGCGCTGCTGCCGCGGTACGTCGAGAGCCGGATCTACAACGCGCTGCTGCAGTCGGCCGCCTCGGAGCACGCCGCTCGCCGGCGCGCGATGAAGAGCGCGACCGACAATGCGGGAGAGCTCATCAAGTCGCTCACGCGGCTTGCCAACTCGGCCCGTCAGGCCGAGATCACCCAGGAAATCAGCGAGATCGTCGGCGGTGCCAACGCGCTCGCTGACGCTAGCCGCGGGAGCGAATGAGAATGACCACCACTGTTGAGCCGACCACGGCGACGGGCCGCGTCGCGCGGGTCATCGGCCCGGTCGTCGACGTGGAGTTCCCCGTCGACGCGATTCCGGACATGTTCAACGCCCTGCACGTCGAGGTGGACAACCCCGACGGCTCGGGCAAGAAGATCCTGACCCTCGAGGTCGCCCAGCACCTCGGCGACGGCCTGGTCCGCGGCATCTCGATGCAGCCGACCGACGGCCTGGTCCGTGGCGCGCAGGTCTCCGACACCGGTTCGGCGATCTCCGTCCCGGTCGGCCAGATCACCAAGGGCAAGGTCTTCAACGCCCTCGGTGAGGTGCTGAACGTCGACAAGGACGAGTTCGAGTCCCAGGTCGAGGTCCGCTGGCCGATCCACCGCAAGGCCCCGGCCTTCAAGGACCTCGAGTCCAAGACCGAGATGTTCGAGACCGGCATCAAGGTCATCGACCTCCTCACCCCGTACGTCCAGGGTGGCAAGATCGGTCTGTTCGGTGGTGCCGGTGTCGGCAAGACCGTTCTGATCCAGGAGATGATCTACCGCGTCGCCGAGAACTTCGGTGGTGTGTCGGTGTTCGCCGGTGTCGGCGAGCGCACCCGTGAGGGCAACGACCTCATCCACGAGATGGTCGACTCGGGCGTTCTGGACAAGACCGCGCTGGTCTTCGGCCAGATGGACGAGCCGCCGGGCACCCGTCTGCGGGTCGCGCTCTCCGCGCTGACCATGGCGGAGTACTTCCGTGACGTGGAGCAGCAGGACGTTCTGCTCTTCATCGACAACATCTTCCGGTTCACCCAGGCCGGTTCCGAGGTGTCGACCCTGCTCGGCCGCATGCCCTCCGCGGTGGGCTACCAGCCGAACCTGGCCGACGAGATGGGCCTCCTCCAGGAGCGCATCACCTCGACCCGCGGTCACTCGATCACCTCGATGCAGGCGATCTACGTCCCCGCGGACGACCTGACCGACCCGGCCCCGGCGACCACCTTCGCCCACCTCGACGCGACGACGGTTCTCTCCCGTCCGATCTCCGAGAAGGGCATCTACCCGGCCGTCGACCCGCTGGACTCCACGTCCCGCATCCTGGACCCGCGCTACATCGCGCAGGACCACTACGAGACCGCGGTCCGTATCAAGGGGATCCTGCAGAAGTACAAGGACCTCCAGGACATCATCGCGATCCTCGGCATCGACGAGCTGTCCGAGGACGACAAGATCACGGTTCACCGTGCCCGTCGTATCGAGCGCTTCCTGTCGCAGAACACCTACGTCGCGAAGCAGTTCACCGGCGTCGAGGGCTCGACCGTGCCGCTGTCGGAGACCATCGAGGCCTTCAACGCGATCGCGGACGGCAAGTACGACTCCGTCCCGGAGCAGGCCTTCTTCATGTGTGGTGGCATCGAGGACCTCGAGAAGAACGCCGCCGACCTGGCGAAGAAGTAACCAGCTGTAACCGGCCGGTCTGATGGCCGACCGAACGTGAGGGGTGGTCCCCGGGCTCCCGGGGGCCACCCCTCACGGCACAGGACGGCTGTGATCCCGGTCATCTCCGGGCCCTTGGTTTCCTGCCGGGGGCACGGGCCCGTTATTCTTACCGAAACTGCCGAGTAATCGGGATTGCTCCGATTTCCCGGCAAGAGCCTAGGAGCCCACGTTGGCTGAGCTGCACGTCGAGCTGGTCGCAGCCGACCGCAAGGTGTGGTCCGGTGCGGCCACCATCGTTGTCGCCCGTACGGCCTCCGGTGACACCGGCATCATGCCCGGTCACACTCCGGTGCTGAGCGTGCTGGAGACCGGTCCGGTCACCATCCGCACCACCGATGGCGGCACCGTCGTCGCGGCTGTGCACGGCGGCTTCATCTCCTTCGCCGAGAACAAGCTCTCCATCCTCGCCGAGGTGGCCGAGCTGGCGGACGAGATCGATGTCGCGCGGGCGCAGCGCGCGCTGGACAGCGCCCAGGGCGAGCTCGACGAGCACGCCGAGCGCCGGGCCGAGGTCCGCCTCGTGGCGGCCCGCGGCCTCAAGGCCGCCTGAGCGCAGGTCAGACCGACGGTCCCGGGGACGCGAATGCGTGACCCCGGGACTGTCGTATCAGTTGGTAGGACAGGGCGGTCGTTGATACGACCGCAACGGGGACGCAGGTAGCGAGGAGGTCGGTGAGCATGGTCCTCGCCCTTGTGGTGTGCGCGACGGTGGTGGCCCTCGGAGTGGCCGGCCTGGTCGCCTTCGCGGTGCGCCGCCGGGTGATCCAGCGGGTCGGCGGAACGTTCGACTGCAGCTTCCGGCTGAAAATGCCCGCGGACGCCTCCACGCAGCCCGACCTCGATGAGAACGGCCAGCCCACCTCCGCCCCGGTCCCGGTGACCGATGGCAAGGGGTGGGTTTTTGGTATCGGCCGGTACAGCGGCGACTCCATCGAGTGGTTCCGGGTCTTCTCGTACGCCCCCCGCCCCCGCCGGGTGCTGCCCCGCACCCAGATCGAGGTGCTCGGTCGCCGCTACCCGGAGGGCCAGGAGGAGCTCGCCCTGCTCTCCGGCTCCGTCGTCCTGCGCTGCCTCCACAACGGCGCCCCCCTGGAGCTCGCCATGAGTGACGACGCCCTCACCGGCTTCCTCGCCTGGCTCGAAGCCGCCCCGCCCGGGCAGCGGGTCAACGTCGCGTAGCCGGCACTCGCTCGAACCGGTGGCTTCGCGGGACCTCCTTCCCGCGCGACCGGTCGGCGCCCCACCGTCGGAGCGTTGGTGGTCGTGCCACGGCACTCGGCCCGCTCGTACCGTACGGAGGAGGTGTGCTCTCCGTGCGCTCTGCGTGACCGCCGCACCGTACGGACCCGATCACGACTCCCGTGGCCGGAACCGGTCCGTGAGCGGCGTGCGTACGCCCGGGGCGCCCACCAGGGCGCTGTGATCGGCGTCGCAATCACGGGTGGGGCCCGTGGTGCCTGAGTAGGCTGCGGGCCATGGTGAATCTGACGCGGATCTACACCCGCACCGGTGACGACGGCACGACGGCCCTCGGCGACATGAGCCGCACCACCAAGACCGACCCCCGGCTGGTGGCGTACGCGGACACCAACGAGGCCAACGCCGCGCTCGGGGTGGCGATCGCCGTCGGGGCGCTGCCGGAGGACGTCTCGGCGGTGCTGACGCGGGTTCAGAACGACCTGTTCGACGTCGGCGCGGATCTGGCGACCCCGGTGGTGGAGGACCCGAAGTACCCGCCGCTGCGGGTGCTGCAGAGCTACGTGGACCGCCTGGAGTCGGACTGCGACCACTACCTCGAGCAGTTGGAGAAGCTGCGCAGCTTCATCCTCCCGGGCGGTACCCCCGGCGCGGCGTACCTGCACCTGGCCTGCACCGTGGTGCGACGGGCCGAGCGGTCCACCTGGGCGGCGATCGACCTGCACGGGGAGTCCGTCAACCCGCTCACCGCGAAGTACCTGAACCGGCTCTCCGACCTGCTGTTCATCCTGGCGCGGGTGGCCAACAAGGAGCAGGGCGACGTGCTGTGGGTGCCCGGGGAGAACCGCTAGGCGCGGGCGGCGATCCGGGCCCAGGGCCGGAGGCCGTGGCACCCGACCGGCCGTCAGGCCCGGTTCACCTGCGGTCCAGTGCGGCCCGGGCCCGTTCGACGTCGCCCGGCCAGACCATCAGCCGGGCTCCGGCGGTGGTGTCCACCAGGTTGTGCCGCACGCCGGCGGCGGTGAGCAACCCGCCCAGCCGGGCGGCCTCGGCGGCGTCGGCGGGCGCGGCCACGGTGACCAGCAGCCCGTACTCGTCGGGGTTCCCGGCGTGCGGCCGCCGGGCGACCAGGGAACTTCCCCGGCGGTACGTCCACTGCATCAGCAGGACCAGGACGGCCACCGCGCCCAGGCTGATCAGCAGCGCCACCAGCGGGTGCACAGCGCTCAACGCGTCGACCTCTCCTCGGTCCGGCACAGATCACACTCCTCAATCTCACCATGGAGCCCGCCGGGGCATTAGAGTCCGGCGCGTGAGCGGCGCGGCTCCGGGGGGAGACCCCTGCCCTGAGCCGCCTTCAGGCACCGCCCCGGACCCGCTGGAGCACCGGCCTAGGACCACGTGCTCCCGGCGGGCCCGACGGGCGAACATCGTCACTCGGGAGACCCAGCCATGAGCAACGCAGCCACCCAGCAGATCGCCGTGATCGGTGCCGGCCTGATGGGCGCCGGTATCGCCCAGGTGTCGGCGCAGGCCGGTCACCCGGTGGTCCTGCGGGACGTCACCGACGAGGCGCTGCAGCGCGGTCTGGCGGGCATCCGGGCCTCGTACGAGAAGTTCGTGGCCAAGGGCCGGCTGACCGCGCAGGAGGCGGAGGCGGCGCTCGGCCGGATCACCGTGACCACCGACCTGGGCGCGGTCGCCGAGGCGGACATCGTGGTCGAGGCGGTGTTCGAGCAGCTGGAGGTCAAGGAGGCGGTCTTCCGCGAGCTCGACAAGCTGGCCAAGGACGGTGCGGTGCTGGCCTCCAACACCTCCGCCATCCCGATCACCCGGATCGCGGCCGCCACCTCGCGCCCGGAGTCCGTGGTCGGCGTGCACTTCTTCTCGCCGGTGCCGCTGATGCGGCTGGTCGAGCTGGTGCGCGGCTACAAGACCAGCGACGAGACCCTGGCGAGGGTCCGGGCGTACGCCGAGGGCGTGGGCAAGGAGGTCGTGGTGGTCAACCGGGACGTGGCGGGCTTCGTCACCACCCGCCTGATCACCGCGCTGGTGGTGGAGGCGGCCAAGCTGTACGAGTCGGGCGTGGCGACGGCCGAGGACATCGACACCGCCTGCCGGCTCGGCTTCGGCCACCCGATGGGCCCGCTGCAGACCGCCGACCTGACCGGTGTCGACATCCTGCTGCACGCCGCGCACAACATCTACGCCGAGACCCAGGACGAGAAGTTCGCCGCCCCGGAGATCATGGCCCGGATGGTCACCGCCGGGGACCTCGGCCGCAAGAGCGGCCGCGGCTTCTACGGCTACGAGGGCAAGTAGCGCCCGTCCGGGTGGTGGGCGGTCGGCCGGGCCCACCACCCGGGTGAGTTTGCTCACGCAAGCGCCGCAGACGGGTGATTTGGGCGGGAATCGAGCGTGGGTATGGGGACTTCCTGCGTATATTCCCTCGGACGGGTGAAGTTGTCCGCCATCCCGCCGGGTGGGAGCAACCTGCGGAGTTGGTCGGCCGTCAGATGAGGGGGAGACCGGCGCGGCCCCGTGTGTGCGGGCGCCCGGTGCCCGCCCCCGACCGGCGGAGCCCCCTGCGGATCCGGAACGGCACAGCGGAGGAGGAGAACGTGCGCATCACTGGCGACCAACGCGGCCTGGCCATCGAAGGCCGGCTCGACGTGCGCAGTGCCGCCGACGCCCGGGCCCGCCTGCACTCCGCCGTCGACGGCGGGCAGGGCGACCTGGTGCTCGACCTCGGCCGCCTGGAGTTCTGGGACGCCACCGGCCTCGGCGTCATCATGGGCACCCACCGCCGGGCCGGCCGGCTCGGCCGCCGCCTGGTGCTGCGCGACGTCCCGGCCCAGCTCCAGCGGCTGCTGGTCGCCACCAGGCTGCACCGCATCCTCGCCGTCGAGGGCGCCGTCCCGGACGCCTACGGCACCTCCCTCCCCGCGCTCGCCGTGCCCAATCCGCCGCTGGTGGTCCCCACCCTGTAGTGCCCGCGGCGCCGGCCCGGTGCCCCGCGCGGCCCCGCACGGTGAAGCCCGTGGCGACGGCTTCGGTCGTGTCCGACCCGTCTGCCCTCCGGCCCAAACCGGGACCGGGTCTGTGCTGCGCGGAGCGGGTGTGGGAAAGTCTGCGCTCAGTGGTCACGGCCGCCCGGATCGGGTCGCGGCCGGTCCTCAGCGCCCGGGGGTTCGGGTGGCGCGCGGTCGAGTATGGGTGGAGCAACGACGTGGGACAGCCAACCGGCGATTTCCGGCAGGACGGGCTGCGGGCCCGGACCGGCGAGGTGTTCCCCGGCGACCTGATGCTGACGGTGGGCGGCGCGGACGGCTCCGAGGCCACCGCCTGCCCGGACGGCTGGCGGCCCGAACCGCGCCGCCGCGGGCCGCGGGAGCGGACCGGCCCCACGCCCGGCCCCGGCCTCGCGGTCGGCCCGCTGGCGCTCGGCACCGGCCCCGCCGACCTGCCGCTGCTGGACCGCGAGGCGGACATCGCCGAGCTGCTCGGCCAGCTGGCCGAGGGCCGTTCGGTCCGGCTGGTCGGCCAGGCCGGCTCCGGCCGCAGCGCGCTGCTGGCCGCCGTCGCGGACGCCGCCGGGGGACTCGCCCCCGACGGGGTGGTCCGGCTCGGCGGCCACCGCAGGTCCGCCGACGACCTGCTCCAGGACCTGTTCGCCGCCACCCACCACGCCCCGGGCGTCCGCCCGGACCGCCGGGAGCTGGCCGCGCGGCTGAGCGAGGTCGGCGCCGTCGTGGTGATCGACGACGTCGACCTGGAGGAGTCCGAGCTCGACCGGCTGCTCGGCGCCGCGCCGGACTGCGCGTTCCTGGTCTCGGTGCCGCCGGACGGCCGGCCGCTCCAGCTCGGCTCCCGGCTGCGCGACCACCTGGTGGCCGGCCTCTCCCGGGGTGCCTGCCTCAACCTGGTGAGCCGCCTGGCGGGCCGTCAGCTGGACGAGTCGGAGCGGTCCTGGGCGGTCGACCTGTGGTTCGAGTCCGAGGGGCTGCCGCTGCGCTTCGTCCAGGCCGCGGCGCTGCTGCGCCAGCGGGACGTCGCGGTGGACGCGCTGGTGGCCGCCCAGGAGGACCGCAGGAGCGTCTTCGGCACGGTCCAGGATGTCGACGAGCCGGACGACCCGGCCGTCCTGGAGGGGGAGTTGCGGCGCTCCGTCCCGCTGCCGACGGTGGCGGAGAGCGCGGCGCCCGCACTGCGGCTCGCGGAGGGGCTGGGGGACTCGGCCCGCGAGGTGCTCCGGCTCGCCCTGGCGCTCGGCGGCGAGTGCCCGACCGCCGCGCACCTGCCGGCGCTGATCGACGTGGCCCACGGCGAGGGCGCCCTGCAGGAACTGGTGGACGCGGGGCTGGCGGTGTCGATCGGTGGTCACCACCGGCTGGCGGCCGGAGTGTTGGAGAGCCTGTCCGCGCACTGGGAGACCGGCGAGATCGGCTTCGGCGCGGCCGAGCACTTCTCCTGGTGGGTCGGGCACGGGTCGGTCGGCACCGAGCAGATCGCGGCCGAGGCGGAGGTGATCCTCGGCGCGATGCTCGCCGACCGGACGGCCGCACGCCCGGAGGCGGTGCTGCGGCTGGCCAGGGCGGCCGCGCCGGCGCTGGCGCTGTCCCTGCGGTGGGGGGCCTGGGAGAGGTCCCTCCAGCTCGGCCTGGAGGCCGCCAGGACGCTGGGGGCCAGCGGCGAGGAGGCCTGGTTCCACCAGGAGCTCGGCGCGCTGGCGCTGTGCCGGGGCACCTCGCAGCGGGCCTCGGCCGAACTCGACGCCGCCGTGGCGCTGCGGGCCGCGCTGGGCGAGCCGCGCGGCGGGGTGGCCGCCCGGCGGATGGTCGAACTGCTGCGCGCCACGCTGGACACGCCCGCGGAGGACGACGAGAACGAGCTGGCGCCGGTCGGGCGGCGCCCGGTGATCCGGGCGATCGCCCAGGCGCCGTTCCGCTTCCGTACCGCGCCCAGGACGGGCCGCGACACCCGGCGGACGGTGCTGGCCGCCACGGCGGCCGTGCTCGCGGTCGGGGTGCTGGGCACCGCGATCGGGCTCAGCCTGGCCGGCCAGGACCCACAGGGCGGCGGCAACCGGACCAGGCCCGGCACGTCGGTCGACGACGACCCGCTGCCGTCCGGGCTCGACTTCGGCAGCAGCGGGAGCCCGACGCCCTCGCCCGTGCCGGAAGCCACCGGGAGCGCCTCGGAGAGCCCCGCCGAGACCCCGAGCGCGGCACCGACGCCGAGCGCGTCGCGGACGAGCCGCAAGCCCACCCCGGGCAAGTCCGGGACGACGACACCGCCGCCGGCCAGTCCGACCCAGGACGGGGCGCCGACGCCGCCGACGACACCGCCGTCCTCGTCCGTGCCGCCGACCTCGACGTCACCGAGTCCGGACCCGTCGGGCACGCCGACGCCGTAGGGCTCAGAACAGCTTGAGCTTGTCGTCGTCGATGCCGCGCAGCTCGTCGTAGTCCAGCACCACGCAGCCGATGCCGCGGTCGGTGGCCAGCACCCGGGCCTGCGGCTTGATCTCCTGCGCGGCGAACACGCCCTTGACCGGGGCGAGCAGCGGATCGCGGTTGAGCAGCTCCAGGTAGCGGGTGAGCTGCTCGACGCCGTCGATCTCGCCGCGGCGCTTGATCTCGATGGCGACGGTGGCGCCGTCGGAGTCGCGGCAGAGGATGTCGACCGGCCCGATGGCGGTCGGGTACTCGCGGCGGATCAGCTGCCAGCCCGCCCCGAGCACCTCCATCCGGTCGGCGAGCAGCTCCTGGAGGTGGGCCTCGACGCCGTCCTTGACCAGGCCGGGGTCGACACCGAGCTCGTGGGAGGAGTCGTGCATCACCTCTTCCAGGGTGATGATGAGCTTCTCACCGGCCTTGTTGGTGACCGTCCAGAGGCCGTCCGCCGCCTTCAGGGTGCACGGTGGGGACATCCAGTTGAGCGGCTTGTAGGCGCGGTCGTCGGCATGGATGCTGACGCTCCCGTCGGCCTTCACCAGGATCAGGCGGGTGGCGGACGGGAGATGGGCTGAGAGCCGTCCGGCATAGTCGACGGAGCAGCGGGCAATTACGAGACGCACGGTCGACCACGCTAGCCCACCGGGGCCAGTTGATGCGATTCCGCGACAGCCGGGTGAAGAATCGGCGGAGGCGGCGAACCATGGAGTGACGGCACTCCGAAGGCCGGTCGGGCCGGACCGCGAAGGGTACGGCACCGTGATGTCCGGCCGTCGGGGGGCGTTCAACGGGGATGGAGAACTGGGATGAACGCTCCGACGGGATCCGGCCAATCTGCGCCACAGGGCTCCGCTCGGGCGGTGAATCGGCGGATTCTCCAGCCGGGCTGAGCGTCGCCTGCCAGGCTGGAGTGAGTGGCCGTCGCCCCACCCGGCGGTGTCGCCACGGTGTCGGCGTGTGCCCGGGCTCCGGCCGACCCGGGTGTCGTCCCCTTTCCTCGGTGTGCGGTCCCACGGACCTCCAGCGGTCCCGCTGACGCCCACTGAGTCCCTGTCAGCCCGACCGGAGACCAGGTCGGGCCGGGCGGCATCCGCCACCCGTACCACCCGTGTGAGCACGGCACGGCACCATCCGCACAGCCGCACGACCACCCGGGCAGCCGCGCCGGGGTGGACCGCGAGAGGAGAACCCATGTCGCTCGACGTCTCACCGGCCCTGCTTGCGAAGGCCGAGAGAGGCGAGGTCGACGAGAGGGAGTTCGTCGACTGCGTCCGAGCCTCCCTGCCGTACGCCTGGGAGCTGATCAGCTCGCTGGTCGCCCAGCTCAAGGTCGACGGCACCGACTTCGCCGACAACCAGGTCCCGCCGCCGAGTGAGCAGGCCCGCGGCCAGCTCCTGCGCGCCATGGCCAGCGACGCGATCCGAGGTGCCCTGCAGCGGCACTTCGGCGTTCAGTTGGCGTTCCAGAACTGCCACCGGGTGGCGGTCTTCGCGCCCTCCGAGGCCTCGGCGGAGCGCCACCGGCGCTTCACCTCCGTCCGGGCCCAGCTGCTCAATCAGTCCGCCGAGCTGCGCGACTGCTGAACCGTCTTCCGTCGGTGGGCCGCCCCGCGGGGGCGGCCCACCGAGGTGTGTCCGTCCTCACCCCGGCGGCGCCCCGCCCGAGCGGCTCGTCACGGCGGCGGCGCCTCATCCGAGCTGGGGCAGGACCTCCGCGCCCAGCCGGGCGATGTTGTGCAGGGTCGCGGCCCGGTCGCCGGAGCCCTCGGTGAGCAGCGCGAACCGGCGGATGCCCGTCCGCTCGGCGGTGGCCAGCAGCCGGTCGGCGCACTGCCGGGGCGTGCCCACCGGGTGGAGGTCGCAGAGCAGTTCGGTGTACGAGCGCGGGTCGCGCATGGTCCGCGCCCGGTCGTCCACCGTGCGGTGGGCGCCGAGGCCGTGGGCGAAGAAACCGGGCATTGCGCGCAGCAGTTCGTCGCGGGCGCCGGCGGTGCGGTCGCCGACCTGGACGACCCCGGCCGCGACGTGCTCGCGCTCGATCCGGGCCAACTGCTCCTCACCGCGCCCGGCGGCCCGCCAGGCCGTCCGGTAGGCGGCCAGCATCTGGGCCTTGTCCTCGTCCCCGGAGTGCATGCCGAGCAGCATCGGCAGCCCGCGCTCGGCCGCCGTGCGCACCCCGCCGGGGGAGGTGCAGGCCACCACCACCGGCGGCCCGCCAGGCCCGGGCGCCGGCCGGGGGTCGGTGGACGCCGCCGCCCTGCGGTGCGGGCCCTGGTCGTGGCGCTGCCGGGGGAAGGCGCGCAGGGCGGCCTCCGGGTCGCCGTCCAGCCCCAGCCACCCGGCCAGGCCCTCGCGGCCGCCGGCGTCGGTCGGCAGCACCGGCTCGGTGGCCCGGGGCACCACGGCGACCTCCGGGAAGGAGAACTGCGGGCCTGCGGCGCCCACCCGGCCCTCGCGCAGCCAGCGCAGCAGGAGGTCCAGCCGCTCCGGGAAGCCCTGCTCGTACGCGTCCGGCCCGGTGCCGAAGACCGTCAGGTCGATCCAGGGCCCGCCGCGGCCCACCCCGAGGGTGAACCGGCCGCCCGAGGTGAGGTGCAGCAGCGCGGCCTGCTCGCCGAGCCGGACGGGGTGGCTGGTGGAGAGCACGCTGACGGCCGTGCCGACGCCGATCCGGCGGGTCCGGCCGAGCAGCAGGGCGGCCAGCGTGGCCGCGTCGGGGCAGACGCCGTACGGGACGAAGTGGTGCTCGGCCAGCCAGACGCTGTCCAGGCCGGAGCGCTCGGCGGCGGTGGTGGCGCTCAGCGTGCGCTCCAGCGCCTCCGCGTGGCCCTGGCCGGGGAACTGCGCCGAGAGCAGGAAGGCGCCGACCCGGATGGCGTCGGTACCGGACGGCTGTCCGAGCGCGGGTGCGGGCACCGGTCCGGTGGCCGGCGAGTGGATCTCGGGCCGCGGGGTGGTCTTGGTCATCGGAGGCCTCCTCGGGAGCGCGCAGCTCTGCGAGCCCCGCCTTGTCCCCTCGTGAGTAACCCATGTCATGTGCCAATGGCACGCTGATCGACCAATTTCGCCGAAGAAAGGATGGATCTCGGGGGAAACGCCCGGACCTCGGTCCTTGGCGTGATATTGGTCCCGACCACCCGCTGCCGACCGCTGCCCGCCGCCCGTCGCCGACCGCTGCCCGCCGCCCGCGGGCGCCCGTGACCGCCGTCCACCGCCGCCGGCCGCCGTCCACCGCCGCCGGCCGCGGCGGGCCCGCGCGGACCTCTACCCTGGGAAGCCCAACCCCGCCCGGCCGAGAGGTAGTCGACGTGTCACCCCGCCGTAACCGGACCAACAGCTCCGCCGACCGCGAGGCCGCGCCGGCGGCCCCGCCGGGCGGCTCGCTGCGCCGTACCGAGAGCTACCGCGGCGAGGAGTGGGTGGTGCAGACCGTGGCCGGCACGGCGGGCCGCTTCTACCGCTGCCCCGGCTGCGACCAGGAGATCCCGCCGGGCGTGGGGCACGTGGTGGCCTGGCCCGAGTACGGCGCGGGCGTGGACGACCGCCGGCACTGGCACCGGGCCTGCTGGGGCGCACGGGAGCGCCGCGGCTCCAACATCCAGCGGGGCCGCGGCGCTCCCAGGTACTGAGGTCCGCTGTCGGTTCCGGGGCGGCCGGGCCCGGTCCGTGGACAAGCCCTAGGCGTCCCGCTTCTTGAGCACCAGCGCGCCGCCGGCCAGTGCCGCGAGCGTCCACGCCAGGCAGATCAGGAAGCCCGCGCCGGCCCCGTACGGCTGCCCGCTCTCGCCGTAGACCAGCAGCATCCGCCGGCCCGCGTAGTCGGGGAAGTAGTGCGCCACGGTCTTGACCTTCGGCACCGCCGACAGGATGGGCGAGAGCAGGAAGAAGAACGGGACCAGGATGCCCAGGGCCAGGGTCTGGTTGTGCAGCATCGCGGTGACGCCGGCCGAGAACAGGCAGAGCATGGTCAGGTAGGCCGCCGCGCCGAACACGGCGCGCAGTACGTGCGGCTCGCCCAGGTCGGTGGAGTGCTCGCCGAGCAGCGCCTGGCCGACGAAGAAGGTGACGAAGACCGTCACCAGCGAGACGGCCAGCGCCAGCAGTCCGAGCACCACGGCCTTGCCGGTCAGCAGGGTGCCGCGCTGCGGGACCGCCGCCAGCGAGACCCGGATCAGCCCGCTGCTGTACTCGTTGCCGATCGCCAGCACGCCGAAGACGATGATGGCCAGCTCGCCGAGCCCGATGCCGGACAGCGAGGTGCTGGTGGCGTCGAACGGCCCGTCGCCGGCGAACTCCTGGAAGTTGTTCTTGGTGAGCAGGGACAGCAGCGCGCCCAGACCCAGCGTGACCACGAAGGTCAGGGCCAGGGTCCAGATCGTGGACCGGACGCTGCGGATCTTGGTCCACTCGGACTGCAGGATCGCGGGGAAGGACGCCATCTCAGTTCTCCTTTCCGGCGAGCGGAGTGGGGTGCGGGCCCTGGTACCAGCCGGCGCCCCAGGCCGGCGCGGCGTCCGGTCCCGCGTGGTACTCCACGGAGTCCGCCGTCATCTGCATGAAGGCCTCCTCCAGCGAGGCCTGCTGCGGGCTGAGCTCGTGCAGGGTGATGCCGTGCCGGGCGGCCAGGTCGCCGAGGAAGACCAGGTCGCCGTCCTCGATCTCGTACGAGCCGTCCTCCTTGGCCTCGGCCCGGAGCCCGGCGCCGTGCAGGGCGTCCAGCAGCTGCTCGGCGTGCGGGGTGCGGATCCGGGCCGCGGAGCGGGAGTTCTGCTTGATGAACTCGGCCATCGACAGGTCGGCCAGCAGCCGGCCCTTGCCGATCACCACCAGGTGGTCGGCGGTCAGCGCCATCTCGCTCATCAGGTGCGAGGAGACGAAGATCGTCCGGCCTTCGGAGGCCAGGCCCTTCATCAGGTTGCGGATCCACAGGATGCCCTCGGGGTCGAGCCCGTTGACCGGCTCGTCGAACATCAGGATCTCGGGGTCGCCGAGCAGCGCGGACGCGATGCCCAGGCGCTGGCCCATGCCGAGCGAGAAGCCCTTCGCGCGCTTCCTGGCCACCGAGGTCAGGCCGACCAGGGCCAGGACCTCGTCCACCCGGGAGCGCGGGATCCGGTTGCTCTGGGCGAGCCAGAGCAGGTGGTCGTAGGCGGTGCGCCCGGGGTGGACGGCCTTGGCCTCCAGCAGTGCGCCGATCTTCCGCAGCGGGTCGGCCAGCTGCCCGTACCGCTTGCCGTCGATGGTGACCCGGCCGCTGGTCGGGCGGTCCAGGTCGAGGATCATGCGCATGGTGGTGGACTTGCCGGCGCCGTTGGGGCCGAGGAAGCCGGTCACCACGCCCCGGGGCACCTGGAAGCTGAGCCCGTCCACGGCCAGTTTGCCGCCGTAACGTTTCGTCAGCTGATGCAGTTCGATCATGTCGCTCCCTCACTCTCCGTCAGATTATGGCAGGGACGTTCATCAGGCGCGCTGGCTGCGGTGGGCCGGTGGCCCGCAATACGGTGGCACCATGACCATCCCCACGACGCCGACCGGTCACCCGCCCGGCACCGGCACCGGTACCCCGCTCGTCCTGCTGCACGCCTTCCCCTTCTCGGCCCGGATGTGGTCCGCCCAGGTGGAGCGGCTCGCCGGCCCGGCGGGGGAGCTGGCCAGGGTCTTCGCGCCGGATCAGCGGGGTTTCGGCTCGGCTCCGCTCGGTGACGACGAACCCTCGCTGGACGCCGTCGCCGACGACGTGGCCCGCCTGCTGGACACGGCCGGGGTCGACCGGGCGGTGGTCGGCGGCCTGTCGATGGGCGGGTACGTGGCGATGGCCTTCGCCCGGCGCCACCCCGACCGGCTGTGCGGGCTGCTGCTCGCCGACACCAAGGCCGGCCCCGACGCCGAACCCGCCCGCACCAACCGCGAGCGGATCGCCGCCGCCGTGCTGGCCAGGGACAGCGTACGGCTGCTGGTGGACGAGCGGATGGCCGAGAACCTGCTCGGCCCCGCGGCCGGCCCCGACCTGGTCGAAGACGTCCGGGGGATGATCGCCGAGGCCTCGCCGCGGGCCGTCGCGTGGGCCCAGCGGGCGATGGCCGCCCGCGGCGACTCGCTGGAGGTGCTGGCCGGGCTGAGCGTGCCGGCCGCCGTGATCGTCGGCGAGGCCGACTCGGTCACCCCGCTCGCCGAGGCGCGGATGCTGGCCGAGGCGATGGCCGACGCCGAGCTCACCGTCATCCCGGCCGTCGGCCACCTCAGCTCGCTGGAGGCCCCGGAGACCTTCGCCGCCGCCGTCCGCGCACTGCTGCGGCGGATCCGCGGCTGAGCCGGCGGGCGCCGGCCCGCGGGCCGGCAGCACGATGGGCCCGTACCGGGATCGGTACGGGCCCACCGGCGGTGTTCAGCGGGACTGCTGGGCCGGCACGCCGTGGGCGTCGTCGGTCGGCAGGGAGGCGGCGGCCACGGCCGCGCCGGTCAGCGTGGCGAGCATCTCGCGCACGTTGGTCAGCTGGGCGTTGATCGAGTCGCGGCGGTTGGTGAGCGCCGCCAGCTCGCGCTCGGACTCGCTGCGGACCCGGTCGGCCTTGGCGTTGGCGTCGGCGACGATGTCCTCGGCCTGGCGCTGCGCGGTCTCCACCGTCTGGCGGGCCCGGCGCTCGGCGTCGGTGCGCAGCTTCTCCGCCTCCAGGCGGAGCTGCTCGGCGCGGTGCTCGATCTCGGCCAGGCGCTTCTCGGCCTTGGCCTGGCGGGCGGCCAGGTCGCGCTCGGACTGCTCGCGGCGCTTGGCCAGGTTGGTCTCGAACTCCAGCGCGGCCTGGGCGGCCTTGGTGCGGGTCTCCTCGAAGAGGGCGTCCGCCTCCTCGCGCTTGTTCTGGGCGTCCTTGTTGGCCTCGGCGCGCAGCTGGGCGCTGTCGCTCTTGGCCTTGTCGACGATCCGCAGGCCCTCGTCCTCGGCCTTGGCCTTGCGGTCCTTGGCGTAGTTCTCCGCCTCGGTACGGACCTGCTGGGCGGCCGCCTCGGCCAGCTCGCGGTGCTGCTCGGCGGCGCGGTGCGCCTCCTCGCGCAGGTCCTTGGCCTCCTCCTCGGCGAGCCGGAGGATCTTCTCCACCCGGGCACCCAGCCCGGCGTACGAGGGCTCCGCCTCGGCCACCTGGGCCTGCGCGCTCTGGGTCTCCAGGTGGAGTTCCTCGATGCGCTTCTCCAGCGCACCGATCCGGGCCAGCGCGCTGTCGCGGTCGGCTACCAGCTTGGCGATCCGCTCGTCGACCTGGGCGCGCTCGTACCCACGGCGTACCAGGTCGAAGCCGTGCGGGGAGTGACTGTCGCTCATGGGATTTCTGGGCTTCCTGTCGTCGAACCGCTGAGGTGGTTGAGGGAATCCTGACACGTTACCGGAGTGTCATCGGCGAAATGCCGATGCTTCGCGGACAATGTCCGCTCAATCGGGTGGCGCCCCTCCGGAGCGATTGCCACCCGAACGGGGCGCGCCCACTCCGGCGCCGGCCTTCGACGCCCCCTCACGGGCGCCGGGGCCGGTCCCACGACCGCCGCCACCGCCCTTCCCGCTTCCCCCGTTGGTCTGCGCGACCGGTGACGGAGCCTCGAACGCCTCCAGCGCCGACAGCACGTCCTGGACCCGAGAGATCTCGGTGTTGATGTCCTTGCGCCGCCGGACCAGTTCGTCCAACTCCCGCTGGCCCTCGTCGGTCACGCGCCCCGCCTCGGCCTTCGCCTCGGTGAGGACCCGCTCGGCCTCCTCCTGGGCGAGCCGCAACTGCTCGTCCGCGGTCTCGTCGACCCGGCGCAGCCGCTTCTCGGCCTCGGTGGCGGCCGCCTCGATCTGCTGCTCCGCGTCCTCCTCGGCGGACTTCAGCTTCGCCTCGGCCTTGACGATCAGCGCTTCGGCCCGCGAGGTGGAGTCGGAGAGCTTGAGCTCGGCCTCCTTCAGCAGGCCCTCGGCCTTGCGCACGGCCGCGATCCTGACCTTGCCGGCCTCGGCCGAGGCCTCGGAGGTCAGCTCCGCGGCCCGCTCCTCGGCGGCCTCGACCAGCGCCGCCGCCCGCTCCTCGGCCTCGGCGACGGCGGCCACCGCCTGCTCCTCGGCCTCGGTCAGCTGCTCCTGGGCCGCCGTGACCAGGGCGTCCACCCGCTCGCCGGCCGACTTCATGGCCTGCGCGTTCTCCTTGCGGGCCCGCTCGTGCAGCGCCTCGATCTCGGTGTCGGTGCGCTCGCGCAGCTCCTCGGCGCGCTCGCGGATCGCGGTGGAGTCCCGGCGGGCCTCGGAGAGCAGCGCGTCGGCGTCCGCCCGGGCCTTCTCCACCTCGGCCTGACCGGCCGCCTCGCCGGCCGCGACCAGCCGCTCGGCCTCCTTGCGGGCGGCCGCCACCATCGCGTCGGCCTGTTCCTCGGCCGCGGCGGTGGTCGCCAGCGCGGTGGTCTGGGCGTCCTCGCCGAGCTGTTCGGCGTCGGCGAAGGCCCGCTCCAGCACCGTCTTGGCCTGCTCCCGGGTGGCCTTGTCGAACTGCTCGGCGGCCTCCCGGGTGGTGGTGTCGTACTCGTCGGCCCGGGTGCGGGTGGCGGCGTCGAAGTCCTCCGCGAGGGTGCGGGTGGCCAGCGCGTACTCCTCGGCCTCCGCACGCAGCGCCGCGGCGAACTCCTCCGCCTCGGCGATCGCGGCGGCCGCCCGCTGCTCGGCCTCGGCCAGGGTCTCCCGGGCCCGGCCCTCGGCGTCGGCGCGCTGCTGCTCCGCGAAGTCCAGCGCGGACTGCCGCTCGGCGTCGGCGCGGGCGCGGAGCTCGGCGTCGTACGCCTCGGCCTCGGCCCGATCCCGGTCGACGGCGGCGGCGGCCTCGGCGCGCAGCTCCGTGCTCTCGCGTTCGGCGGTGGCGCGCAGTTCGGCGCTCTCGCGCTCGGCCAGCTCGCGCAGTTCCGTGCTCTCGCGCTCGGCGGTGGCCCGCAGCTCGGCGATCTGCTGGGAGGCGGACTCGTGCAGACCGGCCACCGACTGGCGGATCCGGGCGGCCTCGTCCTCGGCCTCGGTGACCAGGTCCTGCGCGCGCCGGGTGGCGGTGCCGGTCAGCTCCTCGGCCTCGGCGGCGGCCAGCGCGCGCTGCTCCTCGGCCTCCCGGCGCAGCTCGGCGGCGTGCTCCTCGGCCCGGGCCAGCTCCTGGGCGCCCTCGGTGCGCAGCTGCTCGGCGGCGGTGGCGGCCTCGGCCCGTACGGTGCGCGCCTCGGTCTCGGCCTCGGCCAGCTGCTCGGCGGCGGTGGCGGCGGCGGTCTCCACCGCCCGGGCGGCCTGCTCGCGCAGGTCGGCGCTCTCGCGCTCGGCGGCGGCCCGCAGTTCGGCGGTCTCGGCGGCGGTGCGTTCGGTCAGCTCGGCCGCCTCGGCCTCGGCGCTCTCCCGGGTGACCTTGGCGGCGGCCAGCAGCTCGGTGGTCTCGGTCTGCTCGCGCAGCAGCGCGGCGGAGGCGTCCTCGCGTTCGCGCAGGCTCTCCTCGCGCAGGGCGGCGGCGGCGGTCTCGGCCTCGCCGCGCTCGCGGCGGGCCCAGTTCTCCGCCTCGATGCGGTGGCTGTCGGCCCAGTTGCGGGCCTCTTCCCGGATGTCCTCGGCGGCGGTCGCGGCCTCGGCGCGCAGTTCGGCGTCGAAGGCCTGGGCCTGGGCGTGCAGCGCCTCCGCGGCGGCCAGCGCCTCGGTACGGGTCCGCTGGTCGAACTCGGCTGCGTCGCGCCGCAGTTCGGCCGTCTCCCGCTCGGCGGCGGCACGGTTCTCGGCGGCGGCGGCCTTGGCAGCGGCCAGCGCCTCCTGGTGCTGCTGGGCGGCGGTGGCGGCGAGCTTCTCGGCCTCGGCGCGGGCCCGGGTGAGGGTCTGCTCCGCGCGGGCCTGGGTCTCGGCGGCCTGTTCGGCGGCCTGCTCCTGCCGGCGCTCGATCTCGGAGCGGGCGCCGGCCCGCAGCTCGTCGGCGTCGCTCTTGGCCGTGGTGAGCAGCTCCTCGGCGGTCTTCGCCGACTCCTCGATCTGCACCACGCCCTGGCGGCGGGACTCGGTGCGGACCCGCTCCGCCTCGGCCACGGCCTCGGTGCGCAGCTCCTCGGCCTCGGCCCGCAGACGGGTGGCCTCCTCGTGCATCCGCTCCATCTGCTCGCGGATGGAGGCGGCGTCGTCGAGGGCGGCGTTCTGGGCCTGCTCGACGGCGGCCGCGGCCTGCTCGCGCAGCTGCTGGGCCTCGGCGGCGGCCTCGGCGAGCAGCCGTTCGGCCTCGGCGGCGGCCTTCTCGCGGGCGGTCTCGGCCTCCCGGGCGGTCCGCAGCCGGACGTCCTCGGCCTGCTTGGCGGCCTTGGCGAGGTGGATGGCGGCGTCCTTGGAGCCCTCGGCGCGGCCGGCCTCCTCGGCTTCGCGGCGCAGGGTCTCGGCGGCGGCCTCGGCCTCGGCGCGCAGCGCCGCGATCTCCCGTTCGGCCTCGGCCCGCAGGCCGGCGATGGCGGTCTCGGCCTCGTTGCGCAGCTGGGTGGCGACGCTCTCGGCGGAGCCCCGCAGGCGTTCGCTCTCCTCGGCGGCGGCGGCCTTGGCGGCCTCCGCCTCGGCCTTGGCGGTGGCGGCGGCGGACTTGATCAGGTCGGCCTCGCGGGTGGCGGCGGCGACCATGCGGGCGATCTCGGCCCGGGCGGTGAGCGAGCGCTGCTCGCTGGCCGCGTCGCCGGCGGCGACCTTCTGCTCGGCGGCGGCCTCGGCCTCGGCCTGCAGACGCTGGGCGGCGGCCTCGGCGTGGATGCGCAGCTCGGTGGCCTCCTGGCGGGCCCGTTCGGCCTCCGCCTCGACCTCGGCGCGCAGCCGCTCTATCTCTGCCTGCGCCTGGGCCATGGCGGCGGCGGCGCGTTCCTGGTCGGCCTGGACCTGCTGCTTGAGGGCGGTGATCTCGGCCTGGGCGGCGGTGAGCTGCCGTTCGGCGGCGGCCTGGGCACCGGCCAGCTGCTGTTGGGCCTCGTTGGCGGCGCTGCCGCGCAGTTCCTCGGCGGCGACACTGGCCTGCTGGGCCTGTTCGGAGGCGGCCCGCAGCAGGCGTTCGGCGTCGGTCTGGGCGCGCTGGAGGGCGGCCTCGGCGGCGGCGCGGGCCTCGCCGCGGGCGGCGTCGACGTCGGCGGCGGTCTGGGCGCGGGCCTGGTCGGCGAGGGCGGCGGCTTCGGCCCGGGCGGCGGCGACCATCCGGTCGGACTCGGCGCGGGCCTCCTGGAGGAGGCGCTGGGCCTCCTGCTCGGTGCCGGCCCTGGCCTGCTCGGCCCAGTTGACGTTCTCGTTGACGTGCCGCTCGGCGGAGCGGCGGAGCTCGGTGAGCTCGTCCTCCAGCTGGCGGCGGCGTGCGGAGAGCTCGGCCTCCAGCCGGGCGGTGCGCTCGGCGGCCTCGGCCATCAGCCGCTGGGTGGCGGCCTGCGACTCGCGGAACTGGCGCTCGGCGTCCGCGCGCAGCGCCTCGGCCTGCAGTTCCGCGTTGCGCAGCACCTGCTCGGCCTGGCCGGTGACGGAGTCGAAGGCGCGCGGCTGAGCGAGCTGCCGGCGGGCCTCGTGCAGCTTGGCCCTGAGCACCTCCACCTGGTAGGCGAGGTCCTCGGCATGCTCGATGGTCTTGTCCCGCTCCTTGCGAGCCCGCTCCAACTCGGCCTCGAACTGGGAGAGGTGATCCTCAACCTCGTAGCGGTCGTAGCCCCGCACTCCGCGGTCCCATCCATCTCCTGGTCGCGTCCTCGACCCGGCCGTTCCGCTGGTCCCGGAAATCCGGGCCGGAGCGGCTGGTCCTTGCATCCGTGGTCGTGCCACGGTCGGAGCCGCCCGCGGTGGTGCGCGGTCGGTCCGCGCTCCGCCGTCCGGGTGGACTCCTGAGCGAATTCTTGCCTTTGGAGAATGGTGACAGATCCGAATTGCGACCGTTCAGCCGTGCCCGCGTAGTGGGCTCCCCTGCAGCGAGACGAGCCGTCAGATGATCAGCCCCACTCGCGCTCGGCCGTGCCCACCGGACCGGTCCTCCCCGGAGCCTTAGCGCACCTGGGCATTGTAGTGTGCGAAGCCCCCGGGGGAATGGGCGCACCCGTCTTTTCCCAAGTTACCGGCCGGTCGGACCGGCCCGGGCGGGGCCGACCTCAGTGCTCGCCGTGCTCCCCGGTGGCGGCCGAGGTCACCAGCTCGGTCAGCACGCCGCCGCAGTCCTTGGGGTGCAGGAAGGTGATCCGCGACCCCATCGAGCCGATCCGCGGCTCGTCGTAGAGCACCCGGACGCCCTTGCCGCGGATCTCCGCCGCGTCGCCGTCCACGTCCGCGGTGCCGAACGCGATGTGGTGCACGCCCTCGCCGTTCTTCGCGAGCCACTTCGCGACCGTGGAGTCCTCGCGGGTGGGCTCCAGCAGCTGGAGGTAGGAGGCGCCGCCGTCCCCGGTGTCGTTGATCTTCAGCATCGCCTCGCGGACGCCCTGCTCCTCGTTGACCTCGGAGTGGAACACCTCGAACCCGTACGTGGACCGGTAGAACTCCACCGTCCGGTCCAGGTCGAAGCAGGCGATTCCGATGTGGTCGATACGGGTCAGCATGACGGCCTCCGGGGCGTGGTCGAACTGGGCGGGGCACCAGTGCAGCGCATCGCGGCAGGCCTTGGCCACCGCGTGACGTGCGAGCCTGCTCACAATTCACTCGGCACGGCCTGACACGGTGTTGACTGGACAGTGCCAGTGCCGCTGATCACACCCTCGCGCCGGTGACGGCCGGGTTACACGTCAGTACATTGAGCCGCATCCCCACACCCTCTCCTGGCCATGACGCGCGAAGGAGCTCGTCCCATGACTACCTCAGTGATCGTCGCGGGTGCCCGCACCCCGATGGGCCGACTCCTCGGCTCCCTCAAGGGCTTCTCCGGCGCGGAGCTCGGCGGTTTCGCGATCAAGTCCGCGCTGGAGCGGGCGGGCATCACCGGCGACCAGGTGCAGTACGTGATCATGGGCCAGGTGCTGCAGGCCGGCGCCGGCCAGATCCCGGCCCGCCAGGCCGCCATCAAGGGCGGCATTCCGATGAACGTCCCGGCCCTGACCGTCAACAAGGTCTGCCTCTCCGGCCTGGACGCCATCGCGCTGGCCGACCAGCTGATCCGGGCCGGCGAGTTCGACATCGTGGTGGCCGGCGGCCAGGAGTCCATGACCAACGCCCCGCACCTGCTCCCGAAGTCCCGCGAGGGCTACAAGTACGGCGCGGTCGAGCTGCTCGACGCGATGGCGTACGACGGTCTCACCGACGCCCACGAGAACATCCCGATGGGCGAGTCCACCGAGAAGCACAACGCCCGCCTGGGCATCGGCCGCGAGGTGCAGGACCACCTCGCCGCGCTCTCGCACCAGCGGGCCGCCGCCGCGCAGAAGAACGGCGTCTTCGAGGCCGAGATCACCCCGGTCGAGATCCCGCAGCGCAAGGGCGACCCGGTGCTGTTCAGCCAGGACGAGGGCATCCGCGGCGACACCACCGCGGAGACCCTGGGCCGGCTGCGCCCGGCCTTCACCAAGGACGGCACGATCACCGCCGGCACCTCCTCGCAGATCTCCGACGGCGCCGCCGCCGTCGTCGTGATGAGCAGGGCCAAGGCCGAGGAGCTGGGCCTGAGCTGGATCGCCGAGGTCGGCGCGCACGGCAACGTGGCCGGCCCGGACAACTCGCTCCAGTCGCAGCCGTCCAACGCGATCAAGCACGCCCTCGCCAAGGAGGGCCTGGAGGTCGCCGACCTCGACCTGGTCGAGATCAACGAGGCCTTCGCGGCCGTCGCCCACCAGTCCATGAAGGACCTGGGCATCACCGAGGAGATCGTCAACGTCAACGGCGGCGCGATCGCACTCGGCCACCCGATCGGGATGTCCGGCGCCCGCGTGGTGCTGCACCTGGCGCTGGAGCTGCGGCGCCGCGGCGGCGGTGTGGGTGCGGCCGCCCTGTGCGGCGGCGGTGGGCAGGGTGACGCCCTGATCGTCCGGGTGCCCCGGGCCTGACCGGCCGGCACGGACACAGGGCACAGACACGAGGGCTGCTCGCCGGGACGACGACCGTCCCGGCGAGCAGCCCTGTTCCCGATCGAGGAGCACGTTGATGGTCGATGTCACCACGCTGGTCGCGCAGGCCAGGGAGGGCCGGCCGCGGGCCGTCGCCCGGTTGATCACGCTGGTGGAGAACGCCGCGCCGCAGCTGCGCGAGGTGATGGCCGCGCTGACCCCGTACACCGGGCAGGCCTACACCGTCGGGCTGACCGGCTCGCCGGGCGTGGGCAAGTCCACCTCGACGTCCGCGCTGGTCTCCGCCTACCGGCGGCTCGGCAAGCGGGTCGGCGTGCTGGCGGTCGACCCGTCCTCGCCGTTCTCCGGCGGCGCGCTGCTCGGCGACCGGGTGCGGATGCAGGACCACGCCACCGACCCGGAGGTCTTCATCCGCTCGATGGCCACCCGCGGCCACCTGGGCGGGCTGTCGTGGGCGGCGCCGCAGGCCCTGCGGGTGCTGGACGGCGCCGGCTGCGAGGTGATCCTGGTGGAGACCGTGGGCGTGGGCCAGTCCGAGGTGGAGATCGCCGCGCAGGCCGACACCACGGTCGTGCTGCTGGCCCCCGGCATGGGGGACGGGATCCAGGCGGCGAAGGCCGGGATCCTGGAGATCGGCGACCTGTTCGTGGTCAACAAGGCCGACCGGGACGGCGCCGACGCGACGGCCCGGGAGCTCAACCACATGCTCGGCCTCGGCGAGTCCCGCAACCCGGGCGACTGGCGCCCGCCGATCGTCAAGACCGTCGCCGCCCGCGGCGAGGGCATGGACGAGGTGGTCGAGGCGCTGGAGAAGCACCGCGCCTGGCTGGCCGAGACCGGCGAGCTGGCCGCCCGGCGGCGCCGGCGCGCGGCCGACGAGGTCCAGGCGATCGCGCTGGCGGCGCTGCGGGCCAGGATCGGGGACCTGCACGGCGACCGGCGGCTGTCCGCGCTGGCCGAGCGGGTGGCGGCGGGCGAACTCGACCCCTACGGCGCGGCCGACCAGCTGGTGGCCGACCTGACCGGGACCTGACCGGGCCCGGCGCGGGTCCGAGCGGGCCCGGGCGGACCTGGGCACCGTGGCCGGAGCGCGGGTGGCCCCGCCCGGTGCTCAGCCCCTGCCGCGGAGGTTGCGCAGGTGCTCGGCGACCGGGGCCAGGGCCTGGTACATCGCGTCCATCTGCTCCGGGGTGAACCGGTCGACGAAGTGCTCGCGGACGCTGCGGACGTGGTCCGGCGCGACCTTCTGCATGGTCTCCCAGCCGAGCGCGGTGAGGTTGGCGTAGAGGCCGCGGCGGTCGCCCGGACACTCCTGGCGCAGCACCAGACCGGCGTTCTCCATCCGGGTGATCTGGTGCGAGAGCCGGCTCTTGGACTGGAGCGTGGCGGTGGCCAGGTCGGTCATCCGCATCCGCCGGTCCGGGGCCTCGGAGAGGACGACCAGGATCTCGTAGTCGTTGATGGCGAGGTTGTGCGGCTGGAGTTCGCGGCTGAGCTGGTAGTCGAGGAGCTTGCTGACCTCCAGATGGGCGCGCCAGAACCGCTGCTCGGCGGCGGTGAGCCAGGGCGTCTGGGCCCCGGACCCGGTGGCGGGGATCGCCGACGCTTCGGTCAGGTTCGTTTCCATGGCGCCAGCATAACCCGTTTTGTTAAAAGTTGTACAACATTTGACCGGGTGGGTCGGCGGCCGGTCGGCGGTCCACGGCCTGCCGTTCGCCGCCTGCCGTTCGGTGGCCGGTCGACGGGCGACCGGCCACCGGGCGGTCAGAGGCCGAAGCGCCGGCCGAGGTCGCCCAGGTTGCCGAGACCGGGGATGTTGACGTTCGGCAGCTGCTGCTGCTGACCGTGCCCGGCCGGCTGGTGCGGCAAACCGGCGCCGGGCACGCCGGCCTCGGCGTGCACCACGCCCACCGAGCGCTCGGCCATCAGCTTCTCCGAGGACTGCAGCAGGACCTGGCCGGCCCCGATGAACTCGAACTGGTGCTCCTCGCCGGAGGCGCCGCCGAGCCCGGTGAGGTGGCGCAGCCCGCCGATCAGACCGTGCATGTAGCCGTGGTCGTAGTGGTGGCAGGGCGCGGGGCAGTCCGCCCAGCCGACCAGGGCCTGCGGGTCCACCTTGATCGGCGGCTCGACGAAGTGCACCGGCCCGTTGGAGGCGGCGACGAACTTGCCGGTGCCGATCAGGGTCAGGAAGCCCGGGATGATCGACTGCTTCAGCTGCAGCGTCGGCTCGAAGGCGAGCAGGTTCCCCGAGCGGACGGTGAGGTTGCCGTTCTCCAGGTCGTACGAGTTGAGGTCGAAGGCCCGGTCGGCCAGCAGCAGCTTGCCGCGGCCCTCGGCGACCACCCAGTCCGAGGCGTGCAGCGGGGAGTTGAAGTTCCGCTCCAGCATCTGGTCGATCGCACCGCGGCCGATGCCCGAGAAGCGCATGTCGCCGTAGTAGGCGATCATCTTGCCCTTCTGCAGGTAGTAGGCCCCGTTGAGGTCCACCGAGAACGCGTACGGGTTGACGTTGTCGTTGGCCGGCAGGCTGTGCGCGTCGTGCACCGTCGGGCCCTCGGCGCCCGGGGCGGCGTAGGGCAGCGGGGCGCCGTACGCGCCCTGCGGCGGCTGGCCGTAGGGCTGCTGCGGCGGGGCGCCGTAGGGCTGCCCGGGCATGCCGACCTGGGTCTGCTGGTAGGCCTGGTCGTACTGCTGCTGCGAGTAGGGCTGGCCGGGCTGCGGCGGCTGGCCGTAGGGCTGGGGCTGCCCGTACGGCTGCTGCGGCTGGCCGTAGGGCTGCTGCCCGTACGGGGGCTGCTGCGGCGGGTAGGACATCAGAGCTTCTCCTCGCTCGCCTGCACGTACACCATGCCGTGCCCGGACAGCTCCAACTGGAAGGCCTCGCCCGAGCCGCGGCCCACCATGTCGCGCCAGCCGAGTGCGGTGGACAGCTTGTTGGTGACCTGGCCGCGGTGCGCGACGTACGCCTGCGGGTCGACGTGCACCGGCTGGCCGGGGCTGATCGGCAGCTCGAACACGCCGCCGTGCGCCATCACCGCGACCGACCCGTGGCCGTCCAGCTTGGTGGTGAACAGGCCCTGGCCGGTCACCTGGCCGCGGACCATGCCCATCACGCCGCCCTGCTGGCCCATGAACATGGTCGACTGCTGCAGGCTGCCGTCGAAGGCGAGCAGCCGGTCGGCCTCCACGTAGAGGGTGTCGCCGGTGAGGTCGATCACCTGGACGTTGTGCCCGCCGTGGCCGAACATCACCTTGCCGTGGCCCTCGACGGTCATCAGCGGGGTGTCCTCGTTGGCCACCCGGCGGCCGATCATCGACAGCACGCCGCCCTGGCCGCCCATCACGTTGGGCGTGAAGGAGACCTCGCCGGTGTACGCGAGCATGGCGCCGCGCTGGCTGAACACCTTCTGGCCGGGCAGCACCTGGGCCTCGACCATCTTGTTGTTGATCTTGTTGAACGGCATCAGACGTCACCCCCGAAGGTCATCTTCTCGGACGGCTGCACGTAGACGAGGCCCTCGCCGGCGAACTCCACCTGCATCGCCTCGCCGCCGCCCTCGCCGATCAGCGTCGTCCAGCCCGCTCCCGACTTCAGGCTGCGGTTGAGGTTCCCGGTGTGCGCGATGTACGCGCCCGGGTCGACCCGCAGCGGGGTGCCCTGGGACACCCGCAGGATGATCGCCGGACCGCGCGAGGTCAGCGCGGCCCAGCCGTGTCCCTCCACCTTGGTGGTGAACAGGCCGTTGCCGGACGCCATCCCGTTGAGGCCGGTGAAGCTGGTGCCGGTGTGCAGGGTCGCCTCGGTGCAGAGCAGGTTCTCGGCCTCGACGTACAGCGTCTCGCCGTTCAACCGCACCAGGTTCACCTCGCTGGCCCTGTCGGCGAAGAAGCAGGTGCCCTGCCCCTTGACCTCCATCACCACCATCTGTTCACCGGTCAGCCGGCGGGTGACCATGCCCCGCAGCCCGTCGCCGCCACCGGAGAGCTTCTTGAAGCCCATCTGCCCGGTGTAGGCGACCATCGTCCCGTTACGTGCTTTGACGGTGTCGCCCGTCATGTCGACGGCGAGCACCTTGGACCCTTGGAGTCGAAACTGTGCCACCGGGCGAATGTAACGGCACCGGGCCCCCCGGGGGGAGGGGGCTCGGGCCATTCGGTACCCAGCTGCGACAGAAGCGGTCGTTCTGGGGTGATTTGTCCGATATTTAGGCCTTGACGGGGACGGCTCCGGCCGCCTGCTCGACCTCCAGCAGGGACGCCGAGTGCCGCTCCGCCTCGAAGGCCGCGTGCCCGCCGCGCAGTCCGAACAGGCGCTTCGAGAGCAGGATCCACAGCACCGCGACGACGTTGAGCAGCAGGGTGCAGATCTTCAGCACGCTGATGTGCTCGGTCAGCTCGTAGACCTCGATCGGCAGGAAGGCGGCCGTCGCCACCACCGCCAGGTACTCGGCCCAGCGCCGGTTCATCCACAGGCCGACGGCCTCGACGATCTCGATCACCGCGTACGCGACCAGGCCGGCCGCCAGCAGCACCAGGGTGCGGTGCTCGTGGCCGAAGGCCTTGCGGACGGTGTCGACCACCGGGGAGTGCTCCAGGTCCCAGTGGAAGTGGTCGGCGACCGGGCGCAGCACGGTGAGGTTCTCGTCGAAGATCCGCTGCACCGCGTCCTGGCTGTTCGAGAACTTCCACACCGCCCAGGCGGCGACCAGCACCAGCAGTCCGCGCAGGCCCCGCTCGACCGCCAGGAAGCGCAGGATGAACAGGTCCCGCAGGGCCCGCCCGCGGGGCACCAGCGGAGCCTCGTCGGCCGGCCCCGCACCGTGCGGGGCGCCCAGGGCGAAGTCCCCGCAGCGCAGGCAGCGCCAGGCGTCGCCCACCGCGGTGCGCGCGTGCAGCCGCTCGCGCAGCTCGGGCTCGGCCGGTGCGTAGGTGATGTGGCCGCGCCGCGAGCAGGTCCGGCGGTCCCAGTCGAGCTTCAACATCGTTCAGCAGCCCCCGTGTCCGTGGCTGGCCTGTCCGTCAGGCCGCGCCGCAGCAGGATAGGGGGGACGGCGGACGGATCCCGAGCCGCCGGCGTGTTCCGTGGCGCGGCTGTGACGAACCCCGGCCCGCCGGGTGAGCCCCGCCACCCCGCCCCGGGCCGGGGCGTGCGGTCGGTGATAATGGGTGGCGGCTTGTGCGCCCGTTCACAAGTCGTCCCCGTCGATGGCCCGGCCGACCGCCCGTTGCCCGGCCGACCCGCCCGTGAGGAACCCGCCCGTGAAGAGCAGCGCCGTCCACCGCCTGCGCCTTGTCTCCGGCCCCGAGGGCCTGTCGTTCATCCTGCTGCTGGTCTGCTCGGTGCTCAAGCGCACCACCAGCTTCAACGCCGTGCCGGTGATGGGCATGGTGCACGGCGTGCTGTTCATCCTCTACCTGGTGTTCCTGGCGCTCGCCTGGCAGAAGCAGCGCTGGGACGCCAGGCGCGGCGTCGTGCTGTTCGTCCTGTCGGTGCTGCCCACCGGCGGGTTCTTCGCCGAGCGGATGCTGGCCAGGGAGGAGCGCGGCGAGTACCCGGCCGCCGCCGCCGGCGCGGCCAGCGCGGCGTGACCCCTCGGGGTGTTCCGGGCATTGGCGCAGCGGCCGGGTCCTCCCTGACGGAGAGCCCGGCCGCCGCGGGTCTGCGGGGCGGCGCCGGCGTCAGTTGACGTGGACGGCGGTCCAGGCCGCGGCCACCGCCTTGTACTCCGCCGAGGTCGAGCCGTAGAGGCTGCTCGCCGCGTTCAGGGTCGCGGTGCGGGCGCCCTTGTAGTTGGTGGTGGAGGTCATGTAGACGGTCAGCGCCCGGTACCAGATCTTGGCGGCCTTGTCCCGGCCGATGCCGGTGACGGCGGCGCCGTTGTAGGTCGGGCTGTTGTAGCTGACGCCGTTGATCACCTTCGCGCCGCTGCCCTCGGCGAGCAGGTAGAAGAAGTGGTTGGCGACGCCGGACGAGTAGTGGACGTCCTTGTTGCCGACGGTCGAGGACCAGTAGTCGGCGGAGGCCCCGTCCTTCGACGGCTTGTCCATGTAGCGCAGCGGGGTGCCGTTGCCGTTCAGGTTGAGCCGCTCGCCGATCAGGTAGTCGGGCTTGTCCACCGACAGGTTGGCGTAGAACTCCACCATGGTGCCGAAGATGTCGCTGGTGGCCTCGTTGAGGCCGCCGGACTCGCCGGAGTAGTTGAGGTTGGCGGTGGCCGAGGTGACGCCGTGGGTCATCTCGTGGCCGGCCACGTCGATGGCGGTCAGCGGGTGGGTGTTCCCCGAGCCGTCGCCGTAGGTCATGCAGAAGCAGCCGTCGTCCCAGAACGCGTTCACGTAGTTGGTGCCGTAGTGCACCTTGCTGTACGCGCCGACGCCGTTGTTCTTGATGCCGTTGCGGCCGTGGACGTTCTTGTAGTAGTCCCAGGTGGTGGCCGCGCCGAACTGCGCGTCCACGGCGGCGGACTGGCCGTTGCTGGCCTGGCCGTTGCCCCAGATGTTGTCGGCGTCCGTGTAGAGCGTGCCGTTCTTGTCGACGGTGTACATGCCGCCGCGGGTGTTGTCCTTCAGCTGGTACGTGCTGCCGGTGTAGTTGGTGGTCAGCGTCACGGTGCCGTCGAACACGCCGTACCCGGTGCCGGTGGCGTTGGAGGTGTGGATCTGCTCGTTGCTGGAGAGCACCTCGCCGGTGGCGGCGTCGGTGACCAGCAGCTGGTTGCTGGGGGTGCCGTCGGCGCGGACGCCCTCGACGGTGGTCTGGTAGGCCAACCGGGGGGTGCCGGAGGCGGCCCAGACGACCAGCTTGGCGCCGCTCGCGCCGCCGACCGAGGTGAGTGCGGGCTCGTCGGCGTCCCTGGCGGTGCCGACGGTGGCCTGCACGGCGCCGGCGGCCTTGGCGGCGGCCTGGTCCGCGGAGAGCTTCGGGCTGAGCGAGGCGGGGGCCAGCGAGCCCTCGACGGCACGGTCGACCGAGGTGACGACGCCCTGCGGGTTCTGGTGCACGACCAGGTCGCCGCCGAGCACGGGCAGGCCGGCGTAGGTGCGCTCGTAGCGCAGGTGGCGGCTGCCGTCGGCGTCGACGACCGCGTCCTTGACGACCAGCTTCTCCTGGGCGGCGAGACCGAGGGCGCGGGCCGCGGCGGGGGCCTGGCCGGCGGCCTGGGCGATCAGCTCGGCCCGCTGCTGGGCGGCGGCCGGGGCGGGGGAGGCCTCGGCGAGTCCGGCGCCGGCCTGGACGGCGCCGGCGAGCAGGGCCGAGACGGAGAGAGCGGCTCCGAGTGTCAGCTTTCGCTTCACGTGCGGATTCCTTCCGGATCAACCGCGTGTGCGCGGTCGCGCCGCGTTCCGGGGCACCGGGGTTAGTGCCTGCTGGGGCGGAACGGACGCTGACGTGCTGCTCCGTGCGGTCAACAGGCGTCTGCCGGTGGGGTGGTGGCGGACGCCGTACGGGGCTGGTCAGTAGCATGACAATCGAGTCCGTCAAATGACAGGTCTGCGACGACAATTGGCAGAATCTCGTCAGCCCGGCGGTGTCCGGCATCCGGCGATACCGGACACCGCCAGGGCCTGCGGCGCGGCGGCCGGACCTCCCCTCCGGAGGGCCCGGCAGCCGCGCGTTCAGGTGGCCGGTGATGGCCCCGGGTCAGCTGACGTTGACACCGGTCCAGGCGGCCGCGACCGCCTTGTACTCCGCGGACGTCGCCCCGTAGAGGTCGGTCGCCGCGTTCAGGGTCGCGGTGCGGGCGCCCTTGTAGTTGGTGGTGGAGGTCATGTAGACGGTCAGCGCCCGGTACCAGATCTTGGCGGCCTTGTCCCGGCCGATGCCGGTGACGGCGGCGCCGTTGTAGGTCGGGCTGTTGTAGCTGACGCCGTTGATCACCTTCGCGCCGCTGCCCTCGGCGAGCAGGTAGAAGAAGTGGTTGGCGACGCCGGACGAGTAGTGGACGTCCTTGTTGCCGACGGTCGAGGACCAGTAGTCGGCCGAGCCGCCGTCCTTGGAGGGCTTGTCCATGTAGCGCAGCGGGGTGCCGTCGCCGTTGATGTTGATGAGCTCGCCGATCAGGTAGTCCGGCTTGTCGGACGCCAGGTTGGCGGAGAACTCGACCATGGTGCCGAAGATGTCGCTGGTGGCCTCGTTGAGGCCGCCGGACTCGCCCGAGTAGTTCAGGCCCGCGGTGTTGGCGGTGACGCCGTGGGTCATCTCGTGGCCGGAGACGTCCAGTTCGGTCAGCGGGTGGCTGTTGCCGTCACCGTCGCCGTAGGTCATGCAGAAGCAGCTGTCGTCCCAGAAGGCGTTGACGTAGTTCTTGCCGTAGTGGACCCGGCTGTACGCGCCGACGCCGTCGCCCCGGATGCCGAGGCGGCCGAAGGAGTTCTTGTAGTAGTCCCAGGTGGCGGCCGCGCCGAACTGCGCGTCCACGGCGGCGGACTGGGTGTTGGAGGCGAGCCCGGTGCCCCACGCGTTGTCGGCGTCGGTGTAGAGGGTGCCCTTGCCGGAGGTCTTGCCGGCCAGGGTGGTGGTGTACATCCCGCCGCGGCCGGCGTCCTTGAGCTGGTACGTCGAGCCGGAGAGCGTCGTGGTCAGCTGGACGCTGCCCACGAACACGCCCTTGCCGGTGCCGGTGGCGGTCTGCACCTGCTCGTGGCTGGAGAGCACCTCGCCGGTGGCGGCGTCGGTGACCAGCAGCTGGTTGCTGGGGGTGCCGTCGGCGCGGACGCCCTCGACGGTGGTCTGGTAGGCCAGTCGGGGGGTGCCGGAGGCGGCCCAGACGACCAGCTTGGCGCCGCTCGCGCCGCCGACCGAGGTGAGCGCGGGCTCGTCGGCGTCCTTGGCGATGCCGACGGTGGCCTGCACGGCGCCGGCGGCCTTGGCGGCGGCCTGGTCCGCGGAGAGCTTCGGGCTGAACGTGGCCGGGGCGACGGAGCCCTCGACCGCGCGGCCGGTGGACTGCACGACGCCCTTGGCGTCCTGGTGCACGATCACGTCGCCGCCGATCACCGGCAGGCCGCCGAGGGTGCGCTCGTAGCGCAGGTGGCGGCTGCCGTCGGCGTCGACGACCGCGTCCTTGGCGATCAGCTGCTCCTGGCCGCCCAGCCCGAGGGCGCGGGCGGCGGCGGGAGCCTGGGCGGTGGCGAGGGCGATCAGCTCGGCGCGCTGCTTGCCGGCGGCCGGAGCCTCGGCGGTGGGGACGGGTGCGGCCTGGGCGATGCCGGCGCTGACCTGGATCGCGCCGGCGAGCAGGGCCGAGGCAGAGAGAACGGCTCCGACTGTCAGCTTTCGCTTCACGTGCGGATTCCTTCCGGATCAACCGCGTGCGCGGTCGCGCCGCGTTCCGGGGCACCGGACGTGGTGCCTGCTGGGGCGGAACGGGCACTGACGTGCTGGCCCGTGCGGTCAAGAGGCCACTGCCGGGGTGGGGTTGGCAGGAGTGCCTCACGGGGTTGGCGAGAAGCATGACAATCGAGGTGATCAAATGACAGGTCTCCAGCAAGAGTTGGCCATGTCTCGCCAGCTCAGGGCGTGAGGGAGGGGCCGACGGTCGCTGGACGAACCGGGCAAAGCGCGCAAAACTCAGCGCTTGCAGGGGGTTTACACCCGAACTCAGGCTGAACGCCTGGCGAAATCCGACAACTCGGTTGATTCAACTGAATATTGCCGGAATATCCACAGCTTTGACCGCACTCCTACGGACCGTTGAACGGGCTGGCGGGATTCCGCCAGGAGTCGCCCTTGTCCAGCATCGTGGACACCTGCTACCCGCCCGCGGGCCCGCCGGTACGGTTGGGAGCGTGGCCAAGCCCCTCGCACTCGACTTCGATCCGATCGCCCGCGCCGACGAGCTCTGGGAGCGCCGGTGGGGAAGCGTCCCCGCCATGCCGGCGATCACCTCGGTGATGCGCGCCCACCAGATCCTGCTCTCCCGGGTGGACGCGGTGGTCAAGCCGTACGGCCTGACCTTCGCCCGCTACGAGGCGCTGGTCCTGCTGACCTTCAGCAGAACGGGCGAACTCTCGCTCTCCAAGATCGGCGAGCGGCTGATGGTCCACCCGACCAGCGTCACCAACACCGTCGACCGCCTGGAGCGGGCCGGGCTGGTCGCCCGCCGCCCCAACCCGCTGGACGGCCGGGGCGTGCTCGCCTCGATCACCGCCCGCGGCCGCGAGGTGGTGGAGGAGGCGACCCGCGAGCTGATGGCCGTCGACTTCGGGCTGGAGGGCTACGACGAGGAGAAGTGCCGCCAGGTGTTCGACCTGCTGCGCCCGCTGCGGGTGGCGGCCGGCGACTTCAGCGAGCCCGGGCAGGCCTGAGTCCCGGCGCCCGAGCCCGGGGTCGGGCGCGGCCCGGCGCGGGCCGGCCCGCCCGGGTGTCGGCGCAGGCCGGGGCGCGGCGGGGGCCCGCCGTGAGGGCGGTTACCCTCGATGCCATGAAGCAGAGTGTGCTGACCCGCTACCGGGCCCTGGCGTATGTGACCGGCGTCCTCCTGATCCTGCTGACCCTCGGCATGGTCGCCAAGTACGTCCTCGACGTCTCGGGCGCGGCCGGCTTCACCACCGCCGTCGGCATCGCGCACGGCTGGCTGTACGTGGTCTACCTGGTGCTCGCCTTCGACCTGGGCACCAAGGCCAAGTGGCCGATCGGCAAGCTGGCCTGGGTGCTGCTCGCCGGCACCGTCCCCACCGCCGTGTTCTTCGTCGAGCGCCGGGTCTCCCGCGAGGTGGCCCCGCTGATCCAGGACGCGCAGCCGGTCGGCGTCTGACCCGCCCCCGCTCGGCTTCTGCCAGGCGCCCCCTCCCGGCCGGGAGGGGGCGCCTTTCTTCGTGCTTTCGGCGGCCTCCGTGCTCTTCGCCGGGGCCACGCCGGGACGGCCATCGACAGATACTAGGACGTCCGAGTACTTTGGTGGTACGTCCCACCAGACGTCCTACTGGCAGTGTCGTCCCGGAACGGACGGCCGCACGGAGCGGAGTTCGGAGTCGATGGACGCCGACGAGATCGAGGCCGGCCGCCAGCGCTGGCAGCAGCGCTACGACAAGGCCCGCAAGCGCGACGCGGACTTCACCACGCTGAGCGGCGACGAGGTCGAACCGGTCTACGGGCCGCCCGCGGGCCTGCCCTACGAGGGCTTCGAGCGGATCGGCTGGCCCGGTGAGTACCCGTACACCCGCGGCCTGCACCCGACCGGGTACCGAGGCCGCACCTGGACCATCCGGCAGTTCGCCGGCTTCGGAAACGCGCAGCAGACCAACGAGCGATACCGGATGATCCTGGAGGCCGGCGGCGGCGGGCTCTCGGTCGCCTTCGACATGCCCACCCTGATGGGCTACGACTCCGACGACGGCCGCTCGCTCGGCGAGGTCGGCCACTGCGGGGTGGCGATCGACTCGGCCGCCGACATGGACGTCCTGTTCGGCGGCATCCCGCTCGGCGACGTCACCACCTCGATGACGATCAGCGGCCCGGCCGTCCCGGTGTTCTGCATGTACCTGGTGGCCGCCGAGCGCCAGGGCGTCGACCCCGGCGTGCTCAACGGCACCCTGCAGACCGACATCTTCAAGGAGTACATCGCCCAGAAGGAGTGGCTGTTCGCACCCGAGCCGCACCTGCGGCTGATCGGCGACCTGATGGAGTACTGCGAGGCCAACATCCCGGCGTACAAGCCGCTGTCGGTCTCCGGCTACCACATCCGGGAGGCCGGCGCGACGGCCGCGCAGGAGCTCGCGTACACCCTCGCGGACGGCTTCGGCTACGTGGAGCTCGGCCTGTCCCGCGGCATGGACGTGGACGACTTCGCCTCCGGCCTGTCCTTCTTCTTCGACGCGCACCTCGACTTCTTCGAGGAGATCGCCAAGTTCCGGGCCGCCCGCCGGATCTGGGCGCGCTGGATGCGCGACCGCTTCGGGGCGAAGACCGACAAGGCTCAGTGGCTGCGTTTCCACACCCAGACCGCGGGCGTCTCGCTCACCGCGCAGCAGCCGTACAACAACGTGGTGCGCACCGCCGTCGAGGCGCTGTCGGCGGTGCTCGGCGGCACCAACTCGCTGCACACCAACGCCCTCGACGAGACCCTCGCGCTGCCCTCCGAGCAGGCCGCCGAGATCGCCCTGCGGACCCAGCAGGTGCTGATGGAGGAGACCGGCGTCACCAACGTGGCCGACCCGCTGGGCGGTTCCTGGTACGTGGAGGCGCTCACCGACCGGATCGAGGCGCAGGCCGAGGAGATCTTCCAGCGGATCCTCGACAAGGGCACCGCCGACCACCCGATCGGGCCGATCACCTCCGGCATCCTGCGGGGCATCGAGGAGGGCTGGTTCACCGGGGAGATCGCCGAGGCGGCCTTCCAGTACCAGCGCTCGCTGGAGAAGGGCGAGAAGCGGGTGGTCGGCGTCAACTGCCACCCGGGCAGCGTCACCAAGGAGCTGGAGATCCTCCGGGTCAGCCACGAGGTCGAGCGCGAGCAGGTCCGGGAGCTCGGGGCCCGCAAGGCCACCCGGGACGAGGCCGCCGTCCGGGCCGGGCTGGACGAGATGCTCGCCGCCGCACGCTCCGGCGAGAACATGATCCCGCCGATGCTCCGGGCCGTCCGGGCCGAGGCGACGCTGGGCGAGATCTGCCACGCGCTGCGGGACGAGTGGGGCGTCTACCGGGAGAACGCCTCGTTCTGACCGGGAGGCCCGAGGGGGCGCCGGGGGTCACCCCCGGCGCCCCCTCGGCGCGTCCGGCGCCCGGCCGCGCGTTTCGGCCCGTCAGGTCCGCGGGGTCTCGGAGAGCGCTGCGGTCAGGCCCGGCAGGGGGCTGAGCAGCAGGGTGGTGAAGCGGTTGATCCAGGTGGCGGTGATCGGCTCGCCGCTGACCAGCATCCGGTGCTCCACGGTCCCGGCGATGGTGTCGAAGATGATGTCGATCTCCTCGCAGGCGGTGTCCTCGTCCCGGTCCGGGTCGAGTTCGCCGCGGGCCTGGGCGTGGGCCCGTCCCAGTCGCACCAGGTGCTTCTGCGGGTCGACGATGCGTTCGCGGATCCGCTGCCGCAGCAGCGGGTCCCGGCTGCCCTCGGCGAACAGCGCGAGCAGCGCGGCCTGGGTCTCCGGTCGGGCCAGCAGGTCGGCGAACTGCGCCACCACGGCCTCGATGTCGGCCCGCAGGCTGCCCAGGTCGGCCATCTCCAGGTCGTCGAACAGGCTGGCCACGGCGTCCACCACGAGCTCGTTCTTGGACGGCCAGCGCCGGTAGAGGGTGGTCTTGGCGACGCCGGCCCGGGTCGCGACGTGTCCCATGGTCAGCCCGCCCCAGCCGATCTCGGCGAGGGCGGCCCTGGTGGCGTCCAGGATGGCGCGGTCGGCGGTGGCGCTGCGGGGCCGTCCCTTGCCGCGGCCGGGCGCGCCGCAGGGCGCTTCGTCCGCGGCCCGGTCGGGTCCGGCGGGCTGCCGGGTGGTGGGGGCCACCGAGCCTCCTTGCGTTCTACCGATAAGTAACTTGTCGGGGAATGCCACCGTAGCGACCGTTCGGTCGGACTTGCAGGGGGGTGCGCCCCGAAAGTGGGGCAGCTCACGTCCGTGGAGGGCGAGGGGGGCTTGCGGGACGGGCCCGTGGTGCAGATACGCTACGACTCGTAGCGAAAGAGCGACAACCACGCGCCCCGGCCCATGGGATCGGGCGGGCGCGGGTGCGGATGGGGATCCGCGCCGGACGCACGGCTACCGGGGAGCAGGGCCCGCCGCATGGTGGGCGACAGGGCGGGGAAGGCTCGGCACGACCTTTCCGGGCGGTTGGCGCCCGTCAGCCGCGTCGACGGGGGAGGATGGTGTCATGCAGTCACGGAATTCGCGTCTCAACAGCTCCGCCCTGCGCGGTGCGGTCGACCTCGCCGCCGTCAAGGCCGCCGGTGAGGCCGCTCAGAAGGCCGAGCAGGCCCGGGCCGAGCGGGCCCGTCAGACCGCCGCCGGGGGCGACCCGGCCGCGCCGCCGGCCCAGCCGCTGGTCATCGACGTCACCGAGGAGACCTTCGAGACCGAGGTCGTCCAGCGGTCGGCCGAAGTGCCCGTGGTGATCGACTTCTGGGCCGAGTGGTGCGGCCCGTGCAAGCAGCTCAGCCCGATCCTGGAGCGGCTGGCCGAGGAGTACTCCGGCCGGATCGTGCTCGCCAAGATCGACGTGGACGCCAACCAGCTGATCGCCCAGCAGTTCGGCATCCAGGGCATCCCCGCCGTCATGGCGGTGGTGGCCGGCCAGCTCGTCCCGCTCTTCCAGGGCGCGGAGAACGAGGCCAACGTCCGCAAGATCCTCGACCAGCTGATCGCCGTCGCCGAGCAGCGCTTCGGGATCGTCGGCGCACCGGTCGACCCGGCCGCCGCCGCCGAGGCGGGCGAGGGCGCCGCGCAGGCCGCGCGGGTGCCAGCCGACCCGGCCCTGGAGGCCGCGCACGACGCGCTGGACCGCGGTGACCTGGGGGGCGCCATCCAGGCCTACCAGAACGTGCTCGCCGACCGTCCCGGCCACATCGAGGCCAAGCTCGGCCTGGCCCAGGCGCAGCTGCTGCGCCGGGTGGAGGGCCTGGACCTGCAAGCCGTACGGGCTGCCGCGGCGTCGGACCCGAAGGACGTCGGGGCGCAGCTGGAGGCGGCCGACCTGGACCTGGTCGGCGGTCACGTCGAGGACGCCTTCGGCCGGCTGGTCGCGACGGTGGCCAGGACCTTCGGCGACGACCGGGACACCGTCCGGCTGCGCCTGCTGGAGCTCTTCGAGGTGATCGGCGCGGACGATCCGCGGGTGGTCTCCGCCCGCACGGCGCTGGCCCGCGTGCTCTTCTGACGCCGGTTCGGTGGCACGCCGGATGACCTGCGGTGTCGTCGTTGATTTGGCGACAATCGCACCAAAAACCCAGAGCTTTATCAAATCTTGACAGAGCCCCTCCTTGTTCACCACAGGTGACCAAGGAGGGGTGTTTCGTTCCTGTTTCGTGGGCATTGCGGCGCCACAAATTCTTCAGAATGTCACTCTGGGTAACTTTGCCTTCGATTCCATGATCATCGGCACCTGTTGTTGGATTACCCGTCAGTAACGCACCTCTTGTGCTTCGCCCGGGATTCAAGCACGATCGGCCACGCCCGGTCCCTCACCGAGGGATCCCCACCGGGCAGCCGCCGGCCCAGGCCGGTGTCTGGAGGACAGGGGGGTAGCCGCAGATCCCACACCGCGGCTCCTGGCCTCATGTCGGTCGCGCACCCCGTGCGGCCGTCGGTTGTCGCTCGGGGGTGATCGCCGCGACCGTCGGTCCCACGACGGTCTGGCGCTCTCCGCTACCGAGGACGTAGCTCTCTGCCATCCCGGGCCGGGCCAGTGCGGGTCGCACCGGAACCCGGCCGGAGATGTACGTCCTAGAAGGAGGACTGCATGTCCCAGACTTTCGGCAAGACGCGCTGGCGTCGCTTCGCCGTCGTGATGGTCCCCAGCATCGCCGCGACCGCCGCCATCGGTGTCAGCCTCGCCAACAGCGCACTGGCTGCCTCGTTCAGCGTGTCGGGCCAGAGCTTCAAGGTCACCGCCGCGGACCTGAACGGTCAGGGCTTCTCCCAGTTCGGCTCGGTCGACCAGGGCACCCCGGACAAGAACGGCAACAAGGTCCACCCGATCGCCGTGTCGGCCTTCGACACCGCGACCATCACCGGCCTGTGCCAGTCCGTGGTCACCGACCTCGGCCCGCTGGGCAACTGGACCCTGGTCCTCAAGGCGGGCAACGAGGCCGGCAAGCCGGTCGAGGCCGCCAACCTGCTGATCGACCTCGACCAGCTGAACGCCGACGCCACCTTCACCGACATCAACATCGGTCAGGACGCGTCGACCCTGGACGCCCCCAAGGGCGGCGTGATCGAGAAGTACCGCGCCCTCGGCAACACCACGCCGACCGGCACCAGGGGCTTCGCCCAGGCCGCCAAGTCCGCCCACCTGACCAACGTGGAGCAGACCGCCTGGGCGACCTCGGCCGGCACGTTCAAGCTGAGCGGCCTGAAGCTCAACATCAACCGGGGCTCCGGCGCGGGCGTCGAGTGCTACTGATCGTGAGCTGACGGGGCGCCCACCGGCGCACCGTCCTCGCGGACTCCTGGCCGGGGGCGGCGGATCTCCGTTGCCCCCGGCCGAATTCCTTGGCTTTCCCCCCTCGTAGACACCATCGAGGAGTTGCACCATGTCCAGCGCAACCGCCGAATCCTGGCCCGAGGAAGCGCCGGCTCACGTGCGCGCGCGGATGAACTTCCGCGCCTGGCGCCGTACCCGGCCGTTCTGGGGCGGCCTGCTGGCCATGTTCGCCGGCGTCCCGATCCTCTACTTCCCCTACGCGCACCTGAGCCTCGGCGGGCTGACGGTCTCGATGGCGACCACCGCCGGCGCCGGCTCGCTGATCATCGGCCTGCTGATGATCGCGCTGGGTCTGACGGCCTGGTTCCAGCCGCTGGTGCGGGTCTTCTGCGGCGTGGCCACCACCATCCTGTCGCTGATCTCCATCCCGGTGTCCAACCTCGGCGGCTTCGGCCTCGGTGTGACGCCGGGTCTGATCGCCGGTGGCCTGCTGGTCGCCTGGACGCCGCTCAAGCCCCCGGCGGAGGACGCCGCGGGCGAGGTGCCGGCGGCCGAGCGGACCGCCCACGAGGAGCCGGTCGCGCACGAGGTGCCGGCCGCCTCCGAGGCGCAGCCGCCGGCCCACGCCGCCGCCCCGGCCGCCGTCGACCCGGAGGAGCCGCGGTGACCGAGCGAGACGACTCGACGGGCCGGGTGCCCGGTCCGCGCCACGCCGCTCCCCGCAGCGGTGTCGGCAGCCGGCTGCGCGGTCGCGCACTGGCGATCGCCGCCGTGCCGACCGTCCTGCTGGTCGGCGCCTACGCGCCCACCCTGGCGATGGCGGACTCCAAGACCGACAAGGCTTGCGCGAGCGCCCCCGACACGGTGATCGAGGAGACCCCGGTCCCGCAGAGCGAAATCAAGATCACCCCGGGTACGGACCCGGCGGGGAAGTCCGCCACCACGAAGTCCACCACGAAGGCCACCACGCAGCCCGCCACCCAGGCCGCGGCGAAGGTGCCTGCCCAGCAGTCCGCCGCCGCGCGGACCGACCCGGCGGTCTACACCACCTCCACCGGCGGCCACAGCGTGCAGACCTCCGGGGCGCAGACGTCCGGGGTGCAGCAGGCCGGGCTGATCGACGACATCGTGGACGGGATATTCCACCCGAACGCGGCCAAGAGCGCCACGCCCACCGCCAGCCCGGTGCCGCCCGCGCCCAGGACCGAGACCTCGACCGCGCCGACCGGCCCGTCGTCGCCGGCCGCGCCGTCGGGGGCCGCCTCGCCGGCACCCGCGCCGTCCGCGCCGACCGCCGCCGCACCGTCCGCCTCCGCGGCCGCCGGCAGCAAGGCCCCGGTGGCCAAGGGCAAGGCGGCGACCCCGTCGCCGACCCCGTCCGCCTCCGCCTCGGCCGGCCCGAACTGCGTGCTGGACACCCGTGACGTGGCCGCCAAGGCGGCCGGCCCGGGCCACGTGGTGCCGGAGCAGAACTGGACCCTCAAGTCCTCCCGGCTCGCCCTGCACGGCTCGGTCTTCAACGGCGTCTACGACGTGAAGACCCCGACCGGCACCAAGCGCGTCCTGAAGTTCACCACCGCCAGCGTGGACATCGGCAACCTCGACATGTCGACCATCGAGATCCCCGGCCTGACCTTCCACGTGAAGAGCGCGCCGAACTCCACCTCGACCATGCGCAACGGCCCGATCACCATGTACGTCGAGCGCCTGTCCGGCCACCTCGCGGAGATCTACGGCCTGCCGATCCCGATCGACCTGGGCGAGATCACCCTCACCCCGGACACCCTGCCCAAGTGGCTCTGGGACCTGCTCAGCGGCGTCCCGATCCCGCTCGACATCACCCTGAACAACGCCACCGCCGTGCAGGCGGGGCAGTTCGGCGGCACGCTGAAGATCCCCGGGATGAAGCTCTACAACGACGAGACGCCGTACGAGAACTGACGGCCCCTCGTTTAGCCCAGCCCGTCCGGCCTCCGAGCCGGGCGGGCTGGAAGCATGTCCGACGGTATGTCAACTCCGTTTCACGTCAGGCCTTTTGGGCTTGGCGTCCCCGTCGTTCGGCGGGGTGGTCACCCGCCGAACGGGGGTGTCGAGCCGTTCGTCCACGTGTGAAGATTTGCTCGCCCGTGGGGGGCGGGTTTCACGAGCCGTTTGCCGTCGAGGCACAAAGGTGAGTGTTTGCACGGCATGTGACGCACCGTCGGTGCTCACCGCCGTCGTGCCCCTCCGGGTCTGACCAGATCCTTCAGGAGGCGGCGAGCGAATGCGAACGAGACATCCCCTTCGTCTGGCGAGGGCGCGACGCGCCCTCGCCAAGGCGTTCACGGCCACGGCGCTGGCGACGGCCGCGTCGCTGGTGATGTCCGGGGCGCAGACCCCGGCACTGGCGGCCACCCCGGCCGCGGACCCGGCGCCCGCGCCCGGTTACGCGGTCAACGGAGAGGTGGCGCACTACGACTTCGCGTGGAGCGAGCCCGGCTACTCGCCGAACACGATCGAGGGCGGTCCGCGGGGCACCCACCAGAACGGTGCGTTCGTCGGCCCCGGGACCGACAACGAGTCGATCTGGGGCATCCCCGGGCACACGGTGCGCAGCCTCAGGCTCAACGGCACCAACCAGTACATGTCCGTTCCGGTCACGGTGCCCACCGAGCAGTCGTTCTCGGTGTCGGCCTGGGTGCAGCTGAACAAGCCGGCCGGCCAGTCGTTCTCGGTGGTCACCGAACCCGGTGACCGGGTCTCCGGGTTCTACCTGAAGCTGAACCCTGACGGGAAGCCGCTGTTCGGCATGCCGCGGGGGGACTCCGAGCAGACCGGCTGGGACACCGCGAACGGTGGCGTCCCGCTCGTCCAGGACCAGTGGACCCACCTGACCGGCGTGTACGACTCGGCCGCGGGCCAGATCAGGCTCTACGTCAACGGCACCCGGGTCGCCAGCACCGCGCACACCGCGACCTGGCACGCCGCCGGCCAGATCGAGGTCGGCCGCGGCAAGTGGGCCGGCCAGGCGGGCGACTACTTCCCGGGCCGGCTGGCCGACGTCCGGGTCTGGCAGCGGGCCCTGCCGGACATCGAGGCCTCCGACGTGGCGATCGCCGACCGGGTGGTGCGGGCGGACCGCTGCACCGCCGGGTCGTACTTCCACGCGGGCGGCCCGAAGCTCAGGGCCCTGATGTCCCAGGCCCTGGGCGGAACGGTTGCCGACACCCGGTACGCGGCGGCCAGCGCCTGGGGCTACGGGCCGGCCGTCGTCGCGATGCTCGACGACGAGCGGGACCAGCGGGCGCTCCAGGACACCGAGCTCGCCAGGGAAGAGGCCTGGACGGCGGTGACCAAGCAGTTCGCGGTCTTCGGCCCGGACTACATCTCCTTCCTGAACAAGCCGGGCTACGGCGCGCCCATCTGGGCGTTCCTCGGCACGGGCTCCGTCGGCCCCGGGGAGGCCCCGAAGCCGTCCCAGGCCGCGCTCGACCGCGCGATCGCGATCAGCAGGGAACGCCAGGCGGCCGAGGGGAACGTCCAGTACAGCGCCTACGGCCTCTACGCCAACGAGGACGCGCTGCGGCGGATGTCGTCCTACCAGATCGCCCGCTTCATCCGTCAGGGCGGTCTGCCCATGGTGAGCCCGGTGAAGGACTCGCTGGAGTTCCGGGTCGAGGTCGAGGACCTCAAGGCCCAGTGGGCGGGATGTGACGCCGGCGACCCGCTGGACCCGGGCCACAAGCTCGATGAGGTCGTGGCCACGGCCAGTGCCGAGTGGCAGGCCGAACAGGCCGCCCAGGGCAGGCAGCGCGGTGACATCCTCGCTGCCGACTCCCAGGCCTACCAGGACCTGCGCACCGCGACCACCGCCATGGTCGAGGCCCAGGGGCAGGGATTCATCGTCAGCCGGATGCTGGCCTTCCAGAAGTACTGGCAGGGCAAGCCGACGACCGAGTCGGGCTACCCGACGCCGCAGAAGTTCGCCCAGGCGACGACCGAGATGGCCACCGCCAGGGCTGCCGTCTCCGCGCAGCTCACGGTGGCGCAGAAGGCGGCCGCCTCGGCGAAGAGCCAGGCGGACAAGGCCGCGGCCGCGCAAGCCGACGCCGCGAGGATCGCGGCCGCCAACGGCACGCCGTACGGCCGCGGGCTCGCCTACGCCCAGCAGTCGGTCCAGGTGGCCAAGGCTTCGGCCGCCGCCGCCCAGTCGGCCTCCAAGGCGATCGAGACCACGCTGAACACGGTCTCGGGCACGCAGGCGGACAGCCAGGCGCTCTACGCCCTGGCCGACACCCAGACGCACGCCACGGCGGCCGAGTTCCAGCGCGTCGCGGCCCAGGAGGCCGCCGCCCAGGCCAAGGCGGCCGCCGATGCCGCCGCGGTGCAGGCAGACCTGGCGGCGAAGGCCGCGGCCAGGGCCAAGGCCGACCGCGAGCAGGCCCAGCAGGCGGAGCAGACGGCCCAGTCCGCCGCCGCCGACGCCAAGGCCCAGCGCGGCGTCGCCGAGACCGAGCGGGCCAACGCGGCCGCGGCCCGGCAGAAGGCCGACGCCGAACGGGCCAGGGCTGCTCAGGCCGAGTCCGTCGCGAAGACCCAGCAGGCCGCCGCCGACAGCGCGTTGCAGGCGGCGAGGGGCCAGGGGCAGACGGCTCTCTCCCGGGCGCTGGCCGCCGAGGAGGCCGAAGGACGGGCCAACGAGGCGCGCGACGCGGCGGCGACCGCCGAGGCGAACCGGAACGCGGCGCTCTCCCGCGCGAAGGCCTTGGAGGCGGCCGCCGCGGCCGCCGACGGAACGGCCGACGCGACCGCCGCCCGCGAGGCGGCCACCGAGGCCCGTGCTTCGGCCGTCAGGGCCACCGACGCCGCCGTCGGCGCGCGGTCGGCGGCCGACCAGGCCGGTGCGGCGGCGGTCTCCGCGAGGACCGCGGCGACCGAGGCCGACGGTGCCTCGGAGCGGGCCAACTCGGCCTCCTGGGCGGCGCAGGCGGACGCGGCCACGACCGGTGCCGCCGCGGCGACGGCGCACGCCGCCGCCGCGGACGCCGTCGAAGCCTCCGCGCAGGCCGCGCAGAACGTGAGGAACGCGGACGCACAGGTGCAGAAGGCGGGGGCCGCCTCCGCCAAGGCCCTGGTCGCCGCCCGTGGCGCCCGAGCCGAGGCCGACCTGGCGACGGCGGACAGTGCCCGGACGGCCGGGCAGGCCTACGCGGCTTCGCTCGCCGCGACGGCGGCCCGCGACACCAGTGCGGCCGCGGCCGTCGCCGGCAACACCGCGATCGCCCTCGGTACCCCCTTCCGGGAGACCGACGCCTCGGCCGCACTCGCCGTCCTGGTCGGCCAGAGCGGCAAGACGCTGGCGCAGCAGCAGGCCGACGTCGCCACGGCCCGCGCGGAGGAGGCCACCCGGGCGGCCCGGGACGCGGCCGACGCCGCCGCCAGGGCCGGGGCCGACGCCAAGGCGGCGGCCCAGGCGAGCGCGGCCGCGGCGGCCGATGCCGCCAGGGCCGCGGTGTCGCTGCAGAAGGCCCAGGTGTCGGCCGCCGCCGCGGCCAAGGACGCCAGGACGGCTCAGGAATCGGACGTCCGCACGGCCGAGTACGACCGGCAGGCCCATCTCGACGCCCTGCAGACGGCACTCTCCGCGCGGGACGCCGCTGCCGACGCCTCCGCGGCCCGGGCCTCGGCCACGGACGCGGAGAAGGACGCCGCGAGCGCCCACCGCGCTGCGACCGGGGCCGAGAACAGCGCCTCCGCCGCCCGCGGCACCGCTGCCACGGCGGAGCGCAACGCCACCGCGGCCGAGGCCTCGGCGGCCAACGCCCGCAACGCGGCGGCGGAGGCGGACCAGTCCGCCGCCGCGGCCGAGGAGGAGGAGCGCCGCGAGCAGCAGGCGGCTCGCGAGGCAGCCATGGCGAGTGGCACCACCGGTGTCGGTGGTGGCTCCGGCGCCGCGCTGAGCGCCGACGACGAACAGGTCCTCTTCGCCGAGTGCGGGCAGAGCTGCGTCGACGAGTACCGCAAGGCGCGGGCCGACGCGGACAAGGACGTCATCGACTGGGTGAAGGCCAACGGCGGCCAGATCCTGCTGGACGTCCTGGGGATCACCGACGCCAGGAAGTGCTTCGGCAGCGGCGACGTCGAGGCGTGCCTGTGGACCGTGGTCAACGTCGGCAGCCTGCTGCTGGTGGTCGGCAAGCTGCCCGCCGTCTCCAAGGCGATCGTCAGGATCGCCGGTGGGCTCGCGAAGTTCTTCGAGGAGGCCGAGGCCGGCAAGCGCATCCTGGACCGGCTCCGGGCGGTCGTCGAGCGGGCCCGTAAGGCGCCGAAGCCGCCGGGCTGCCCGACGCTGCCGGGAACCGCGTCCGCACGGGCGGCCTTCGCTGCACCGGTGGAGCGCGGTCCGGGCGGGCTGCTCGGCCCGGCCGCGGGCGGTGCGGGTGCGTTCGCCGTTCAGCCGAAGGGCGGCGCCGCCGCGACCGGCGCCGCCGCGACCGGCGGTGACGCGGCCGCCTTCGCGGCATCGGCCAAGGCCGCGGCCGCGAAGAGTGTCGCCCGAGCGTCCGGGAACCCCGAGGAGTGCCTCCGGCTGGCGATCACCGCCGGCAAGAACTTCAAGGCGCACTACCTCGACCACCGTGCGCTGATGGAGAAGGTGCTCGGCAAGAAGTACCCGAAGTGGAAGACGGACGAGGGCGCGGAGTTCCTCGGCGACCTGCAGGAGATGATCAAGTCCGGTAGGTTCAAGGACGAGGGGCTGGGAACCCTCAACCGGGACTCCGGACCGGGCCGTGTCTTCCGTGGCGAGGGCCTGACGCTGATCCTCACCGAGGGCGGCGAGTTCTGGACGCTGCTGCAGTCCGGGACGGGTCGGGACCTGGCGATCCAGATGCTCGGCGCGGCCGGATGAGGCGGGGAGGGAAGCGGTCATGACCTCGATGGAAGAACTGGCCCAGGCCCTCGTGCCGGAGTCCGCGTGGGACGTCCAGGTCCCCGGATTCATCGACCGGGACGGTCGCCACCCGCAGTTCGTCCCGCTCTCGGCGGCGGTCTACGTGGCGCTGTCGGAGGGGTTCCTCCGGCTGGACTCGGTCGCCGGCCGCAGCCAGCTGGCCGTCCGCCGGGTGGACGACGTGGAGGTTCCGGAGGCGCTCCTGGACGAGGACGAGGAGTTCTCGCTCGCCTCCTTCGGGGAGCCGTTCCTGGCCGACGCCCACCGGGGCTTCCGGATCACCCGGATCCGGTGGGTGACCGACCCGGGCTCGGACGCCGCCGCGGGGGTCGTGCGCTGTGCGGAGTTCGAGTTCGAGGACGCCTGGCCGGTGTTCGCCGATCCGGGCTGGCACTTCGGGATCCGACTGGAGGGCGTGGGCGCCTTCGACCGGTGGCTCGCCCGCGAGCGGGAGGCCGGCGTGGACCTCGACGTGGCCTCCTGGACGCGGTAGCCGACCGCCGAAAGCGCCGAGGGGCGGTCCCTTCCCAGCCGGGAAGGGACCGCCCCTCGGCGCTGCCGCGGGCGTCAGTTCTTGACGCGGGTGCCCAGGTGGTGGACCTGGACCATGTTGGTGGTGCCGGGGATGCCGGGGGGCGAGCCGGCGGTGACGATGACGGTGTCACCCTCGGCCAGCCGGTCCAGGCGCAGCAGCTCGCGGTCGACCTGCTCGACCATCTCGTCGGTGGTGGCCACCTGCTCCGTCACGTACGCCTCGACGCCCCAGCTGAGCGACAGCTGGTTGCGGGTGGCGGAGTCCGGGGTGAAGGCGATCACCGGGATCGGCGAGCGGTAGCGGGACAGCCGGCGGGCGGTGTCGCCGGACTTGGTGAAGGCGATCAGCGCCTTGCCGTTGAGGAAGTCGCCGAGCTCGCAGGCGGCGCGGGCGACCGAGCCGGACTGGGTGCGCGGCTTGCGGCCCGGGTTGAGCGGCTGCAGGCCCTGGGAGACGAGCTGCTGCTCGGCGGTCTCGGCGATCCGGCTCATGGTCTTGACCGTCTCGACCGGGAACTTGCCGACGCTCGACTCGGCGGACAGCATGACCGCGTCGGCGCCGTCCAGGATGGCGTTGGCGACGTCGGAGACCTCGGCGCGGGTGGGCCGCGAGGCGTGGATCATCGACTCCATCATCTGGGTGGCGACGATGACCGGCTTGGCGTTGCGGCGGCAGAGGGTGATGAGCTCCTTCTGCACCAGCGGCACCCGCTCCAGCGGGTACTCCACCGCGAGGTCGCCGCGGGCGACCATGACGGCGTCGAACGCGAGGACGATCTCCTCCATCGCCTCGACGGCCTGCGGCTTCTCGATCTTGGCGATGACCGGGACGCGGATGCCGACCTCGTCCATCACCTTGTGCACGTCGTCGATGTCGCCGGCGTTGCGGACGAACGAGAGCGCGACCATGTCGACGCCCAGGCGCAGGGCGAACCGGAGGTCGTCCTTGTCCTTCTCGGAGAGCGCGGGCACGTTCACGGCCGCGCCGGGCAGGTTGATGCCCTTGTTGTTCGAGAGCACGCCGCCCTCGACCACCACGGTCTTCACCCGCGGGCCGTCGACGCTGACGACCTCCAGGGCGATGACGCCGTCATTGATCAGGATCGGGTCGCCGGGCTTCACGTCGCCGGGCAGGCCCTTGTAGGTGGTGCCGCAGATGTGCTGGTCCCCGGGCACGTCCTCGGTGGTGATGGTGAAGGTGTCGCCGTTGTCGACGGTCACCGGACCGTTGGCGAAGGTCGCCAGGCGGATCTTCGGGCCCTGCAGGTCGGCCAGCACACCGATGGTGCGGCCGGTGTCCTCGGCCACCTGGCGGACCTTGCGGTACCGCTCCTCGTGCTCGGGGTGGGTGCCGTGGCTCATGTTCAGTCGGGCGACGTTCATGCCCGCCTCGACGATGGCCTTCAGCTGTTCGTAGGAGTCCGTGGCAGGACCCAGGGTGCAGACAATTTTCGCTCGGCGCATATCGGTCAGTCTATCCGTTCGTGTTATCGGTGCATTCCGCTCGAAAGCTGAGGGATCGCCAACGAACCATCCCGAGGGGTGGGATACTGAGTGGTAGTCAGCTCAGTCCCCAGAAGTGTGCACCAGCGCGAAGGCCTGCTGCGCGATCTCCAGCTCCTCGTCGGTCGGCACGACGGCCACCGCCACCCGCGCGAAGGCGGGCGAGACGATCCGCGGTTCACCCGATCGGACCGAGTTCAGGTCGGCGTCGACCACGATCCCCAGCTCCTCCAGGCCGGCACAGGCGGCCTCCCGGACGGGCGCCGCGTTCTCCCCCACCCCGGCGGTGAACACCACCGCGTCCACCCGGCCGAGCACCGCGTAGTAGGCGCCCAGGTACTTGCGCAGCCGGTGGACGTAGGCGTCGAAGGCCAGCGCGGCGTCCGCGTCGCCCTCGTCACGGCGGCGCAGGATCTCGCGCATGTCGTTGTCCCCGCACAGCCCGAGCAGGCCGCTGCGGCGGTTCAGGAGCGTGTCGATCTCATCGATAGTCAGTCCGCCGACCCGGTGGAGGTGGAACACCGCGCCCGGATCGACGTCGCCCGATCGGGTGCCCATCACCAGCCCCTCCAGGGGGGTGAGCCCCATCGAGGTCTCCACGCAGACCCCGCCGGCCACCGCCGAGGCGGACGCCCCGTTGCCCAGGTGCAGGACGATCACGTTGACCTCGGCCGGCTCCTTGTCGAGCAGCGCGGCGGCGGCCCGGGACACGTACTGGTGCGAGGTCCCGTGGAAGCCGTACCGGCGGACCCGGTGCTCGTCCGCGACGGACCGGTCGATCGCGTAGCGCGCCGCGTACTCCGGGAGGGTGGCGTGGAAGGCGGTGTCGAACACGGCCACCTGCGGCAGGTCGGGCCGCAGCCGGCGGGCCACCTCGATGCCGGTGATGTTCGCCGGGTTGTGCAGCGGCGCGACCGGGACCAGCCGCCGGACCTCGGCCAGCACCTCGTCGGTGATCAGGGTCGGCGCGGTGAACCGCCGGCCGCCGTGCACCACCCGGTGGCCGATCGCGGCGAGCTCGGGCGAGTCCAGCCCGAGCCCGTCCGCGGCCAGCTCCGCGGCGACCGCCTCCAGCGCCGCGGCGTGGTCCGCGAACCCCTGCCCGGTCTCCCGCGGCGCGCCGGCGCGCGGGGTGTGCACCAGCCGGCTGCCGCTCTCGCCGATCCGCTCGACCAGGCCGGCGGCCGGTCGGCTGCCGTCCAGCATGTCGATCAGCTGGTACTTCAGCGAGGAGGACCCCGCGTTCAGGACCAGGACCCGGGTGCCTGCACTCACTGCGCTGCTCCTTCCGCGCCGGCGGTCTGGGCCTGGACGGCGGTGATCGCGACGGTGTGGACGATGTCCTCCACCAGCGCCCCCCGGGACAGGTCGTTGACCGGCTTGCGCAGGCCCTGCAGCACCGGGCCGACCGCGACCGCGCCGGCCGAGCGCTGGACGGCCTTGTAGGTGTTGTTGCCGGTGTTCAGGTCCGGGAAGATCAGTACGGTGGCCCGCCCGGCCACCGGCGAGCCCGGCATCTTGGTGGCGGCGACGTGGGCGTCCACCGCCGCGTCGTACTGGATCGGACCGTCCACCGGCAGGTCCGGCCGCAGCTCCCGGACGAGCTCGGTGGCCCGCCGGACCTTGTCCACGTCCGCGCCCGACCCGGAGGTGCCGGTCGAGTACGAGAGCATCGCCACCCGCGGCTCCACGCCGAACTGGGCGGCGGTCTCGGCGGACTGGATGGCGATGTCGGCCAGCTGGCGGGCGTCCGGGTCCGGATTGACCGCGCAGTCGCCGTAGACCAGCACCCGGTCGGCCAGGCACATGAAGAACACCGAGGAGACGATCGCGGCGCCCGGCGCGGTCTTGATCACCTCGAAGGCGGGACGGATGGTCGCGGCGGTGGAGTGCACCGAACCGGAGACCATGCCGTCGGCGATCCCCTCCTGGACCATCAGGGTGCCGAAGTACGAGACGTCGGTGACCACGTCCAGGGCCAGTTCGACGGTCATGCCCTTGTGGGCCCGCAGCTTCGCGTAGAGCTCGGCGAACTGCCGGCGCAGCGGGCTGGTCGCCGGGTCGACGATCCGGACCTGGGCGCGGTCGGCGGTGTCGCCCGGCTGCGGGAGCTCGATGCCGAGGGCGGCGGCCCGGCGGTGCACGGTGTCCGGGTCGCCCAGCAGCGTGAGGTCGCAGATGTTGCGGCGCAGCAGCACCTCGGCGGCGCGCAGCATCCGGTCCTCGGTGCCCTCCGGCAGCACGATGTGCCGGCGCACGGCACGGGCCCGTTCCAGCAGCTCGTGCTCGAACATCATCGGGGTCACCCGCTCGGAGCGGCCCAGTTCGATCCGCTTGGTCAACTCGGCGGTGTCGACGTGGAGTTCGAACAGGCCGAGGGCGATCTCGGTCTTCCGTGGGCTGTTCGGGCCGATCTGCCCCTCCAGGTGGGTGAGCGCGGCCGCGGTGATCCAGCTGCCCTCCGGCACCACGGCGACGGGCGTGCCGGGGGCGAGCCTGGCGGCGAGTGCCATCACGTTCGGTCCGGGGTGCTGGCCGAGGGTCAGCAGCACCCCGGCGATCGGCGGGGCGCCGGCGGCGTGCGCGGCCAGCGAGCCGATCACCAGGTCGGCGCGGTCCCCGGGGGTGACCACCAGGGCGCCCTCGGTGAGCGCGGTCAGGAAGGTCGGCAGCATCGCGCCGCCGAAGACGAACGAGCGCACGTCCCGGGCCAGCCCGGCCGCGTCGCCCAGCAGGACCTCCGCGCCGGTCGCCTCGACCAGTTGCGCCACGGTCGGTGCGGCGAGCGCCAGTTCCTCCGGGATCACGTACGCGGGGACCGGCAGCTTCTGCGCGAGGGTCCGTTCGACCTGCTGCTTGGCGCCGGGCGCCACCCGGTTGGCGATCATCGCGAGGGTGGAGCAGCCGAGGTCGGCGTAGGCCCGGTGGGCGTTGCGGACCTCGGCGATCACGGTCTGCGGGTCCTCGCCCTGCCCGCCCACCACCGGCAGCACCCAGGCGCCGAACTCGTTCGCCAGCCGGGCGTTGAACGCCAGCTCGTCCGGGATGTTGGTGCCGGCGAAGTCGGTGCCGAGCACCAGCACCGCCTGGCACCGGCGCTCCAGCGCGCGGAACCGGTCGACCAGGGTGGAGACCAGCTCGTCCTGGCCCTGGGCGGCCTGCAGTGCGGCGGCGTCCTCGTAGGTCAGCCCGTAGAGCTGCTCGGCCGGCAGGTCCAGCCGGTACCGGTTCCTGAGCAGTTCCACCACGTGGTCGGTGCCGTGCTCGCCGGGGGCCTGGGCGTGCACCAGCGGGCGGAACACGCCGACCCGGTCCACCTGGCGGGTGAGCAGTTCCATGACCCCGAGTTCGACGGCCTGCCGGCCGTCCCCCCGATCGATCCCGGTCACGTACACGCTGCGCGCCACGTGGCTCTCTCCGTTCCCTCGCGGTTGTGGGGCATCCCTCGCTCCGACCATACATTCGCCGTCCGTACGGAAGGGCACAGGTGGATGTCGCCACAGGAAACCAGGGGTCGAAGCCCTTGACGGCCGGGCCGGGCCGGCCGGCTCGGCTCGCCCGGGGAACCGCACCGACCCCGGCCCTGCCGGGCCGGGGTCGGTGCGGTGCCGCGTGGTGCGGTGCCTTCGGGGAGCGGGGCCGGTGCGGTGCCGGTCCGGCTCAGGCCGGGCGCAGCCAGACGGTGGCGAGCGGCGGGATGATCAGCTCGGCGCTGCGGGGCTGCCCGTTCCAGGAGGTCGGTTCGGCCTTGATCGGGCGGGAGTTGGAGACACCGCCGCCGCCGAACCGGGGTGCGTCGGTGTTCAGCGCCTCCTCCCAGAGCTGGTCCTTGCGCTCCAGGCGGGGCAGGCCGATCCGGTGGCCGTGCCGCACCACGGGGGCGAAGTTGCAGACCGCGACCAGCGGGGTGCCGTCGGCGGCGTACCGGACGAAGGAGAGCAGGTTGTCCTCGGCCGCGCCGCCGTCCAGCCAGCGGAAGCCGTCCGGGGTGTTGTCCCGCTCCCACAGCGCGGGGCTGGCCCGGTAGACCCGGTTGAGTTCGCCGACCAGCTGCTGGACGCCCCGGTGGTCGGCGCCGGCCGGCCAGTCGTCGGCGAGCACCCACCACTGCGGGCCGTGCTCGTGGTCCCACTCCGCGCCCTGGGCGAACTCCTGTCCCATGAAGAGGAGTTGCTTGCCGGGGTGGGCCCACATGAAGCCGAGGTAGGCGCGGTGGTTGGCGCGCTGCTGCCACCAGTCGCCGGGCATCTTGGCGACCAGCGCCTGCTTGCCGTGGACGACCTCGTCGTGCGAGATCGGCAGGACGTAGTTCTCCGAGTAGGCGTACACCATCGAGAAGGTGATCTCGTTGTGGTGGTACTTGCGGTGCACCGGCTCCTTGGACATGTAGACCAGCGAGTCGTGCATCCAGCCCATGTTCCACTTCAGGCCGAAGCCGAGGCCGCCGGAGTCGGTGGGGCGGGTGACGCCGTCCCAGGCGGTGGACTCCTCGGCGATGGTGATCACGCCCGGGCAGCGCCGGTAGACGGTGGCGTTCATCTCCTGAAGGAAGGCGGCGGCGTCCAGGTTCTCCCGGCCGCCGTACTGGTTGGGGGTCCAGGCGCCGCCCTCGCGGGAGTAGTCGAGGTAGAGCATCGAGGCGACCGCGTCCACCCGCAGGCCGTCGATGTGGAACTCCTCGCACCAGTAGACCGCGTTGGCGACCAGGAAGTTGCGGACCTCGGTGCGGCCGTAGTCGAACTCCAGGGTGCCCCAGTCGGGGTGCTCGGCGCGCAGCGGGTCGGCGGGCTCGTAGAGCGGCTCGCCGTCGAAGCGGGCGAGGGCGAAGTCGTCCTTGGGGAAGTGCGCGGGCACCCAGTCGACGATCACGCCGATGCCGTGCCGGTGCAGGGTGTCGACCAGGTACCGGAAGTCGTCGGGGGTGCCGAGCCGGGCGGTCGGCGCGTAGAAGCCGGAGACCTGGTAGCCCCAGGAGCCGCCGAACGGGTGCTCCATCACCGGCATGAACTCGACGTGGGTGAAGCCGAGTTCCTCCAGGTAGCCGGGCAGCTCCTCGGCGATCGCCCGGTAGCTCGTCAGGTCGGGCCGCCAGGAGGCCAGGTGCAGCTCGTACACCGACATCGGCGCCCGGTGGTGGACGCTCCTCGCCCGCCGGGCCAGCCACTCGGCGTCGCCCCACTCGTACGCGGAGGTGTGCACCACGGAGGCGGTGGCGGGCGGGCACTGGGTGGCGCGGGCCAGCGGGTCGGCCTTCTCCAGCACCCAGCCCTGCCGGGTGCGGATCTGGTACTTGTACGTGGTGCCGTCGCCGAGGCCGGGGACGAACAGCTCCCAGATCCCGGACGAGCCGAGCGAACGCATCGGGTGGCCGGTGCCGTCCCAGTGGTTGAAGTCGCCGATCAGCCGGACGCCGACCGCGTTCGGCGCCCAGACCGCGAACGCCGTGCCGCGCACCCCGTCCACCTCGCGCACGTGCGAGCCGAGCGCCTGCCAGAGCTGCTCGTGCCGGCCCTCGGCGATCAGGTGCAGGTCCAGCTCGCCCAGCGTGGGGGCGGCCCGGTAGCCGTCCTCCTGGAGCAGCGGTTCGGCGCCCGGGTAGCCGACCCGCAGCCGGTACGCCGGGAAGTCCGTGCCCGTCAGCAGCCCGGTGAACAGGCCGGACTGCTGGTGCGTCAGTTCGGCGGGTCCGTGCTCGGTCTCGATCAGCACCCGCTCGGCGAACGGCCGCAGCACCCGGATCGCGGTGCCGCCCTGGGTGGGGTGGGCACCCAGCAGGGCGTGCGGGTCGTGGTGGCCGCCGGACACCAGCCGGTCGACCTCGGCCGGCGGCAGCGGGGCCTCCGGCAGCCGGAGCACCGCGTCCGGGCGCGGCTGCGGGACCTGCGCGGCGGCCCTGGCGGCCCGGGTGCCGCGAGGGGCCACCGGTGCCGGGGCCACCGGGGCTGCCGGGGTGACCGTGGCAGGAGGCGCCTCCTCAGAGACATCGGCGAGCTGCGGTTCCTCGACGGGCGTCCCGTCCGCGGGCAGGCCGTCGGACGGCTCGGCCCGCCGAGGCGCCGCGGCCTCCCGCGTCCGGCCCGTCCGGGCCGGGGTGCCTCGCTCCGGCAGGAAGGTGGCGGGCACGGCGGGGTTGGTGCGGTCGGACTTCGGGCCGAGCGGTGTCACGACGGAATCCTCCTGCGGCGGTGGTGGGGCGGGGGTCAGACGGTGAGGGCCAGGCGGTTGATGGCGGCCAGCGGGATGGGCAGCCAGCTGGGCCGGTGGCGGGCCTCGTACACCACCTCGTAGACCGCCTTGTCGATCTCCAGGGCGCGCATCAGCTCCGGGGCGGCCGCGGGGTCGGCGCCGCCGCCCGCGGTGTACCCGGCGCAGTACGCGGCCCGGTTGCGGGCGGCCCAGGCGGCGGCGAGGTGGGCGAGCTCGGGGTCGGTGCCGGGGGCGCCGGCCAGCAGGTGGGCGGCCGCGTAGTCGAACGAGCGGAGCATCGCCGCGACGTCCCGCAGGGCGGGTTGCGGCAGCCGCCGTTCGGCCAGCGGCTTGGCGGGCTCGCCCTCGAAGTCCAGCAGCACCCAGCCGTGCGGGGTGCGCATGGCCTGTCCGAGGTGCAGGTCGCCGTGGATCCGCTGGATCGGCAGGCCGTCCAGGTGGTCGGCGGTGAGCTGCTGGAACGCGCCGCGCAGCGCCGAGCGGTAGCGCAGCAGCCCGGGGACGGCGGCGACCGCGCTGTCCAGCCGGTCGGCCATCGCGCCGGCCAGCCGGGCGATCCGCTCCCGGTCGAGCCGGTCGGTCGGCATCGACCGGGCCAGCACCCGGTGCACCTCGGCGGTGGCCCGGCCGAGCCGGTGCGCCTCGATGGCGAAGTTGCCGGGGGCGGGGTCGCCCTTGAGCCGGGCGACCTGGTCCAGGGCGAGCTCCCAGCCGTCCTCGGCGTCCGGCAGGTAGCGCTGGAGGAGGCCGAGAGTGGCCGGTTCCGATCGCTCCAGGCGGCTCTCGAACCACGCGGCGACCCGGGGGATCCGGGTGGAGCCGGCCCGGGAGAGGGCGAGCGAGAGTTCCAGGTCGGGGTTGGTGCCCGGGCTGATGCGGCGGAAGAGCTTGAGGATGAAGGAGGTGCCGTAGATGACCGAGCTGTTGGACTGTTCGGCGGTGGAGGCCCGGCCGGGCAGGTTGCTCGGCAGGCCGGGGCCGGGGGTGCGGCGGAAGGAGAGCGGGCCGAACCGGTCGCCGGTGGCCAGGTGCTCCAGCAGCCGCCCGGTGAGCTCCGGGTCGTGCACGGCGTCGTAGAGCTGGGCGCCGTCGTAGGTGGTGCCGTCCAGCCGGCCGAGGACGGCGCCGGGCGGGATCCCTCCGGGGTCGTTCGAGCGGATTCCCAGCAGGAGCTGGTAGATGTCGCCCTGGGCGGCCGGCCCGGTGCCCTGCTCCACCCGCAGCAGCAGGTGCAGCAGTGCGGGGTCGCCGACCTGGAGGGGGGTGCCGACCACGGGGGTGAGCCCGGTGATGGCCCGCCCCTTGCCGGCGAACCAGCGCTGGGTGGGGAGCCAGTCGGCGATCAGCGGCAGCGCGGCGTGGACCAGCTCGCTGACCCCCGCGGCAGTTCTCCGGGCCCCGGATCCGCGCGTACTGACGGACCCGGGGGCGCCGTCGGGCGTGTCGCGGTGCACTTGGGCTTGAGAACGGGAGGTTTCGGACATGACTCCCTTTCCCCGGAAGCGGGCGGGCTGCCCGACGGGTCCTGGCCGGGTCCGTCAGTCTTCCGGATTTCGGCGGCGCGGCGGCGACGGCACGCGAGCGGGGCTCGGGTGTCACGCCATAGTGTGGGTGGCCGTTGGGCTGTTCTCCGTACGCGGTGGTGCAGAGGCCTCCGGGGGCGCGGGGTGGAGCTCTCGCGCCCCCGGAGGGTTCGGTGCTGTGGGGCCTGATGGATCGTTACTTCGACGGCCGCGGTGCTACTTCGCGCCGGGCTTGCGCAGCTGGAACCAGTAGAAGCCGTGTCCGGCCAGGGTGAGCAGGTAGGGCCACTCGCCGATGGACGGGAAGCGCACGCCGCCGATCAGCTCGACCGGGTACCGTCCCCCGTACCGCCGCAGGTCCAGTTCGGTCGGCTGTGCGAACCGCGAGAAGTTGTTCACGCACATGACCAGGTCGCCCTCGTACTCGCGCACGAAGGCCAGCACCGCGGGGTTGCTGGACGGCAGCTCGGTGTAGCTGCCGAGGCCGAACGCAGGGTTGAGCTTGCGGATCTCGATCATGCGACGCGTCCAGTGCAGCAGCGAGCTCGAACTGCTCTGCTGTGCCTCGACGTTGGTCACCTGATAGCCGTACACCGGGTCCATGATGGGCGGCAGACTGAGCCTGCCCGGGTCGGCGGAGGAGAAACCCGCGTTGCGGTCCGGCGTCCACTGCATCGGCGTCCGGACGCCGTCCCGGTCGCCGAGCCAGATGTTGTCGCCCATCCCGATCTCGTCGCCGTAGTACAGCACCGGGGAGCCGGGCAGCGAGAGCAGCAGGGCGGTGAACAGCTCGATCTGGTTCCGGTCGTTCTCCAGCAGCGGGGCGAGCCGCCTGCGGATGCCCACGTTGGCCCGCATCCGCGGGTCCTTCGCGTACTCCGCGTACATGTAGTCGCGCTCCTCGTCGGTGACCATCTCCAGGGTCAGCTCGTCGTGGTTGCGCAGGAAGATGCCCCACTGGCAGCCGGACGGGATGTCCGGGGTCTTGGCGAGGATCTCGGAGACCGGGTAGCGGGACTCCCGGCGCACGGCCATGAAGATCCGCGGCATCACCGGGAAGTGGAAGGCCATGTGGCACTCGTCGCCGCCGGAGGCGAAGTCGCCGAAGTAGTCGACCACGTCCTCCGGCCACTGGTTGGCCTCGGCCAGCAGCACGGTGTCCGGGTAGTCCGCGTCGATCTCCTTGCGCAGCCGGCGCAGGAACTCGTGGGTCTCCGGGAGGTTCTCGCAGTTGGTGCCCTCGCGGGCGTACAGGTAGGGCACCGCGTCCAGCCGGAAGCCGTCGATCCCCAGGTCCAGCCAGAACCGCAGGGCCGCGATCACCTCCTCCTCGACCCGCGGGTTGTCGTAGTTCAGGTCCGGCTGGTGGGAGAAGAACCGGTGCCAGAAGTACTGCTTGCGGACCGGGTCGTAGGTCCAGTTGGAGGTCTCGGTGTCGACGAAGATGATCCGCGCGTCCGGGTACTGCTTGTCGTCGTCGGCCCACATGTAGAAGTCGCCGTACGGGCCGTCCGGGTCGTTGCGGGACGCCTGGAACCACGGGTGCTGGTCGCTGGTGTGGTTGACCACGAAGTCGATGATCACCCGCATCCCGCGCAGGTGGGCGGCGTCCACGAACTCGACGAAGTCGGCCAGGTCGCCGAACTCGGGCAGCACCGACTTGTAGTCCGCCACGTCGTACCCGCCGTCCCGCAGCGGGGAGGCGAAGAACGGCGGCAGCCAGAGGCAGTCCACGCCGAGCCACTGCAGGTAGTCGAGCTTCTCGGTGAGGCCCTTGAGGTCCCCGACGCCGTCGCCGTTGCTGTCCTGGAAGGACCGCACCAGGACCTCGTAGAAGACCGCGCGTTTGAACCAGTCGGGATCCCGGTCCTTGCGCGGCGTCTCGGCGAAGGTGTCGGGGACGGGCTCGTTGACTGTCACTGAGGATGCCTCCGAACGGTGAGGAGGTGGGCCGGCCCGGCGGACGGGTCGAGCCGGACGTAGTTGTGCCGCGCCCAGGTGTAGGTCGCGCCCGTGAGCTCGTCGTGCACGGTGAGCGGGTGGTCGCCGTCGAGGGTGACGGTCGCCTCCTGGGCGTGCCTCGGGTCCAGGTTGACCACCACGATCACGTGGTCCTCGATGCCGTCCTCGGTGGCCGCGGACTTGGAGTAGGCGATCACCTGGTCGTTGTCGGTCGGGTGGAAGCGCAGGTTGCGCAGCTGCTGCAGTGCGGGGTGCCGGCGGCGCAGCCGGTTCAGCGCGGTGAGCAGCGGCGCCAGGCTGTCCTGGCGGGTCCAGTCGCGGGGGCGCAGCTCGTACTTCTCCGAGTGCAGGTACTCCTCCGAGCCGGGGTGGGCGGGCTCGTTCTCGTAGTGCTCGAATCCGGCGTAGACGCCGTAGCTGGGGGCCAGGGTGGCGGCCAGGACGGCGCGGACCGCGAAGGAGGCCGGCCCGCCCTGCTGGAGGTACTCGGGCAGGATGTCCGGGGTGTTGGCGAAGAAGTTCGGCCGCATGTAGGCGGCGGTCTCGCCGCTCAGCTCGGTCAGGTACTCGGTGATGTCCTGCTTGGTGTCGCGCCAGGTGAAGTACGTGTAGGACTGGTGGAAACCGATCTTCCCGAGGGTGTGCATCATCGCCGGGCGGGTGAAGGCCTCGGCCAGGAAGACCACGTCGGGGTCGGTCCTGGCGATGTCGGCCAGCACCTTCTCCCAGAAGCTGACCGGCTTGGTGTGCGGGTTGTCGACCCGGAAGATCCGCACCCCGTGGGCCATCCAGAACCGCAGGATGCGCAGGGTCTCCTTGACGATCCCGTCGAAGTCCTGGTCGAAGTTGATCGGGTAGATGTCCTGGTACTTCTTCGGCGGGTTCTCGGCGTAGGCGATGGTGCCGTCGGTGCGGTGGGTGAACCACTCCGGGTGCTTGTTGACCCACGGGTGGTCGGGGGAGCACTGGAGGGCGAAGTCGAGGGCGACCTCCAGCCCCACCGCACCGGCCTCGGCGACGAAGTGGTCGAAGTCCTCGATGGTGCCCAGGTCGGGGTGGACCGCGTCGTGGCCGCCCTCGGGGGAGCCGATCGCCCAGGGCGATCCGACGTCGTGCCGGCCGGCCGTCAGGCTGTTGTCCGGGCCCTTGCGGAAGGCTCGGCCGATCGGGTGGACGGGCGGCAGGTAGACCACGTCGAAGCCCATCGCGGCGACCGCGGGGAGCCGTTCGGCGGCCGTCCGCAGCGTCCCGGAGACCGGCGGCGCGTCGCCCGACGGGTCGACCAGCGCGCCTTCGGAGCGCGGGAAGAACTCGTACCAGCCGCCGTACAGCGCGCGTTGCCGGTCCACCTGGAGCGGCAGCGGGCGGGAGGCGCTGACCAGCTCGCGCAGCGGGAAGCGGGCCAGCAGGGTCGTCACCTCCGGTGCCAGCGCGGCGGCGTAGCGGCTGAGGGTGGGCAGGCCGGTGTCGCGCAGCGCGTCCACGGCGGCCAGGACGTGGGCCCGGCCGTCCTTCTTCGGCACCCCGGCGGCGGCGCGCTCCAGCAGCTGAGCGCCCTCCTCCAGGACGAGCGCGGTGTCGATGCCGGCCGGGAGCTTCACCGCGGCGTGCTTGCGCCAGGTGGCCACCGGGTCGCTCCACGCCTCCACCAGGTACGACCAGCGGCCGGCGGCGGTCGGGGTGACCCGCGCGCCCCAGCGGTCGGTGCCCTCGGCCAGCTCCTGCATCGGGGTCCACGGGCCGCTGCGGCCGCGCGGGTCGCGCAGCACCACGTTGGCGTTGACGGCGTCGTGGCCCTCGCGGAACACGGTGGCGCTGACCAGGAAGGACTCCCCGACCACGGCCTTGGCCGGGCGGCGCCCGGCGTCCACTAGGGGGGTGACGTCCAGGACGGGGATGCGGCCGATCACGGTGTCGCTCTCTGTCGTCGTGCGGGCGGTCGTCTTGCGCGCGGTGGTCTTGCGGGGCGCCGGCCGGCCGGTGCCCGCGGCGGCCGAGGTCCGGGCCGCGGTGGTGCCGCCGCCGGTGGCGCCGGGGGTGGTTCTGCGGGGGGCGGCCTTGCGAGGGGCGGCCCGGCGGGCCGGGGCGGCGCCTGCGGCGGTGGTGCCGTCGGGTCCACCCGCGCGCGGGGCCGGCAAGGGCTGCTCCGTGGTTGACGGTGTGTCGGGTGAGCCCGACGGCGAGGTGGACTGGTCCCGCGTGTCGCCGTGCATGCCAAACTCCTGCCCGAGATCGGCGGCGGCTCCCGCGGGCCGGTGGCCGGGGAGTGCCGGAGGAACTGCTGGCTGAGGAAGGACGTGCGACCGGAAGCCTGCCCGCACCGACGCGCCCGGCAACCTGCCCACCGGCCCGCGACCGCGACTCGTGGTCCCGAGCAGGCGTGCGCGTCCCGGCGCGCGCCGCTCGGGGTACGCCCCGAGGTGACCCAACCCAACCGGAAACGAGCGGAGCAGGGATGAGGACACGCGTTCAGAACGCAGCTCAGGGCCGAATGGGCTAAGAAGGAAAACGGTTCGTCAACGAGGTGCTCCCGGACCTGGAGCAGCAGGGCGCGCCAACCGGCTCGCACTCCCCGCGGCACCAACGACCTTTGTGCATCCTCGCACCACCGGCAAGTCCTGGGGACGGGTACGCACCCGTTTTTGGCCGATGAACGGGGGCAAATCAGACACGCGACATGCAGCTGTTCCCAAGTGTTTACGCGCCCAGGGCGCGCCCTCCGGCCATCGTGCGCCCCCTGCGCCCCCCGTGTGCCGGAGTGCGCCCAATGCGATCTCACCAATGGTCCGAACGGGTGCGCAATGCGGTAGTTGACGCCCCTTCAGGCGTCTCGCGGGGTCTACGCTTCAGGTCGTGAAGGCAATCCGCAGATTCACCGTCCGCACTGTCCTGCCCGAGCAACTCCAGCCGCTGCACGAACTCGCGCTCAACCTGCGCTGGTCCTGGCACCCCGAGACCAGGGAGCTGTTCCGCTCGGTCGACCCCGAGGTGTGGGCCGCCGTCGGGGAGGACCCGGTCCGGTTGCTCGGCGAGGTACCGGCGGCCCGGCTCTCGGCACTCGCCGTCGACCGGCGGTTCCTGCGCCGACTCGGCGACCTCGCGGACGACCTCCGCGACTACCTCACCGGCCCCCGCTGGTACCAGTCCGCCCTCCCCCCGGGAGACGGCGCGGGCCCGCTGCCCGCCGCCATCGCCTACTTCTCGCCCGAGTACGGCATCGCCGCCGCCCTGCCGCAGTACTCCGGCGGCCTCGGGATCCTGGCCGGCGACCACCTCAAGGCCGCCAGCGACCTCGGCGTGCCGATCATCGGCGTCGGCCTGTTCTACCGACACGGCTACTTCCGGCAGTCGCTCTCCCGCGACGGCTGGCAGCAGGAGCGCTACCCGCTGCTCGACCCCGACGAGCTGGCCGTCAGCCTGCTGCGCGAGCAGGACGGCTCGCCCTGCCGGGTCGACCTCGCCCTGCCGGCCGGCCGCACCCTGGCCGCGCACATCTGGAAGGCCCAGGTGGGGCGCGTCCCGCTGCTGCTGCTGGACTCCGACATCGAGGCCAACGGCCCCGCCGAGCGCAACGTCACCGACCGCCTCTACGGCGGCGGCAGCGAGCACCGGCTGATGCAGGAGATACTGCTGGGCATCGGCGGCGTCCGGGCCGTGCGCAGCTACTGCCGGCTCACCGGGCACGCCGCCCCCGAGGTCTTCCACACCAACGAGGGCCACGCCGGCTTCCTCGGTCTGGAGCGGATCCGCGAGCTGGTCGGCGCCGAGGAGAAGCCGGTCGAGGGCGCCGCCGCCACCGACGAGCCACTGGACTTCGGCGCGGCCCTGGAGGCCGTCCGGGCCGGCACCCTGTTCACCACCCACACCCCGGTCCCGGCCGGCATCGACCGCTTCGACCGGGACCTGGTCGCCCGGCACTTCAGCGGCGACGCCGCGCTGGCCGGCGTCCCGGTGGAGCAGGTGCTCGCGCTCGGCGCCGAGAGCTGGACGGGTGGGGACCCGAAGCTCTTCAACATGGCGGCCATGGGCCTGCGGCTGGCCCAGCGCGCCAACGGCGTCTCCACCCTGCACGGCGAGGTCAGCCGGGCCATGTTCAACGGCCTGTGGCCGGGCTTCGACGCCGCCGAGGTGCCGATCACCTCGGTCACCAACGGCGTGCACGCCCCCACCTGGATCGACCCCGCGGTGGTCCGGCTCGGCGCCGGCGAGATCGGTCTGGAACGGGCCGAGGACGCCATGACCATCGGCGAGGCCAAACGCTGGACCGGCCTGGAGCGGATCGGCAACGCCGACGTCTGGGAGCTGCGCCGCACCCTGCGGGCCCAGCTGGTGGAGGAGGCCCGGAGCCGGGTGCGCGCCTCCTGGCGCCAGCGCGGCGCCGGCGAGGCCGAGCTCGGCTGGGTCGCCACGGCCCTCGACCCGGACGTGCTGACCATCGGCTTCGCCCGCCGGGTCCCCTCGTACAAGCGGCTCACGCTGATGCTCCGGGACCAGGAGCGGCTGCGCTCGCTGCTGCTGCACCCGACCAGGCCGGTGCAGATCGTGGTGGCGGGCAAGGCGCACCCGGCGGACGACGGCGGCAAGCGGCTGATCCAGCAGCTGGTGGCCTTCGCCGACGACCCCGCGGTGCGGCACCGGATCGTCTTCCTGCCGGACTACGACATGGCGATGGCCACCCACCTCTACCCGGGCTGCGACGTCTGGCTGAACAACCCGCTGCGCCCGCTGGAGGCCTGTGGCACCTCCGGGATGAAGGCCGCCCTGAACGGCTGCCTCAACCTGTCCATCCTGGACGGCTGGTGGGACGAGTGGTACGACGGGCAGAACGGCTGGGCCATCCCCACCGCGGACAGCGCGGGGCTCGGCCGGCTCGACCCGGAGAGCGCCGAGGCCGAGAAGCGGGACGACATCGAGGCCGCCGCGCTCTACGACCTGATCGAGCACCAGGTCGCCGCCCGGTTCTACGACCGCGGGGCGGACGGGCTGCCGCACCGGTGGATCGCGATGGTCCGGCACACCCTGGTCACGCTCGGCCCGAAGGTGCTGGCCGGCCGGATGGTCCGGGAGTACGTCGAGCGGCTGTACGCCCCGGCGGCCGGCGCCCGGCGCGAGCTGGCCGCGGCCGAGCCCGGCGGCCCGTCCTACCCGGGTGCCCGGGAGCTGGCGGAGTGGAAGGCGCGGGTCCGGCAGGCCTGGCCGGCCGTCCGGGTGGAGCACGTCGAGGCGGACGGGCCGGACGAGGCCCAGGAGCTGGGCGCGACGCTGGCCCTGCGGGTGCAGGTCTCGCTCGGCCCGCTGCAGCCGACCGACGTCGAGGTCCAGGTGGTCTCCGGCCGGGTGGACGAGAGCGACGGCATCTCCGACGCCGTCGCGATCGCGCTCAAGCCGGCCGGCGGCCCCGACCTGGACGGCCGCCGGCGCTACGAGGGCTCGCTGGAGCTCTCCCGCACCGGTCCGTTCGGCTACACGGTGCGCGTGCTGCCGTCCCATCCGCTGCTGGCCTCCCCGGCCGAACTCGGGCTGATCTCCCTCCCCCCGGAGGCGGTCGGGATGGACGCGGGCGTCCTGCGCTGAGCCCCGCGGGCCGTACCCGCCCGGGAATCACGCTTGCGCGGCCCCTCCCCGGTCATTATCGTCACTCTGACCATAATGACCAGGAGGGGCCGTACCCATGCCCGTCAGCGATTTCCTGAGCGAGCTCACCGCACCGCTCACCACCGTGCTCGGCCACGTCGGCGACGACGAGGTGACCTGGGCCGAACTGCTCGGCTTCGCCACCGGCGCGGCCGGCGTCTGGCTCGCCGTCAGGGCGAGGATCTGGAACTTCCCGGTCGGCATCGCCAACAACGTCTTCTTCCTGGTGCTCTTCGCCGGTGCCCGGCTCTACGCCGACGCCGCCCTGCAACTGGTCTTCCTGGCGCTCGGCGCGCACGGCTGGTGGCGGTGGCTCCGCGGCGGTGCGGCCGGCGCCCCCGAGGTGTTCCACCGGGCCGGCCCGCGCACCGTGGCGGCCCTGCTGGCCCTGCTGGTGCCGGTCACCTGGGGCCTGACCGTGCTGCTCGACCGCGCCGGCGACAGCGCGCCGTTCTGGGACGCGCTCACCACCGCGCTCTCGCTGGCGGCGCAGTGGCTGCTGAACACCCGCCGGATCGAGACCTGGTACTTCTGGATCGCCGCGGACGTGATCTACGTGCCGCTCTACCTGAGCAAGGCGCTGGACCTCACGGCCCTGGTCTACCTGGTCTTCCTCGGCATGTGCGGGATCGGTCTGCGGGCCTGGCACCGCGGTCTCGCCGCCCCGGCGGTGGTGACGGCGTGAGCGGGCGCTTCGGACACGGCCTGGTGATCGGCAAGTTCTACCCGCCGCACGCCGGCCACCACTTCCTGATCCGCGCCGCGGCCGACGCCTGCGAGCGGGTCACGGTGGTGGTGATGGCCGCCGACACCGAGTCCATACCGCTGGCCGCCCGGGTCTCCTGGGTGGCCGAGGCCTGGGCCGGCGAGCCGCACGTGCGGGTGACGGGCGTGGTCGACAACCTGCCGGTGGACTACGACAGCCCCGAGGTCTGGGCCGCCCAGGTCGCGCTGATGCGCGAGGGCCTGGCCGCCGCGCCGCCCGCTGGGCCGGTGGACGCGGTCTTCAGCTCGGAGCCGTACGGGGTGGAGCTGGCCCGGCGGTTCGCGGCCGCGCCGGTCGTGCTGGACCGGGCGCGGGAGACGTTCCCGGTCTCCGGGACGAAGGTCCGGGCCGACCCGGCGGCGTACTGGCCGGAGCTGGAGCCGCCGGTGCGGGCCTGGCTCGCCCGGCGGGTGGTGGTGCTCGGCGCCGAGTCCACCGGCACCACCACGCTCTCCCGGGACCTGGCCGCCGCCCTGCGGGCGCGCGGCGGCCCGTACGCGCTGACCGGCTGGGTGCCGGAGTACGGCAGGGAGCTGACGGCGGCCAAGCTGGCGGTGGCCCGGGCCACGGCGGACCCGGCCGGCCCGGAGCCGACCGTGTTCGACCTGGAGTGGGACGACGCCGACTTCGAACTGGTCTGCCGCCGGCAGGGCGAGGCGGAGGAACGGGCAGCCCGCGGCGGCGGACCGGTGCTGGTCTGCGACACGGACGCGCTCGCCACCACCGTCTGGCAGCGTCGCTACCGGGGCGCGGTCACCGAGCCGGTGCGGCGGCTGGCCGCGGGGCTCTCCCCGCGCGCCCTCTACCTGCTGACCACGGACCGGGACGTGCCGTTCCACGACGACGGCCTGCGGGACGGCGAGCACCTGCGGCCGTGGATGACCGGCCTGTTCCGGGAGGTCCTGACGGCCGGCCGGACACCTTGGCTGGAACTGGACGGTGACCGCGGCGAACGCCTGCGACAGGCGCTCGCCGCGGTCGACCGGATGCTCGCGCAGGGCGCCCTGCTGGCGGACCCGCCCGGCTGACGCCCGCCGCGGCCCGCTCAGACCAGGCTGTCCTTCCAGGTCCGGTGCAGGTGGGCGAAGCGGCCCTGGCCACCGATCAGGTCGGCGGGGGAGCCGTCCTCGACGATCCGGCCCTGGTCCATCACCAGGACCCGGTCGGCGATCTCCACCGTGGAGAGCCGGTGGGCGATGATCACGGCGGTGCGGCCGGCCAGCACCGTCCGCATGGCGCGCTGCACCGCCTGCTCGCCCGGCACGTCCAGCGAGGAGGTCGCCTCGTCCAGGATCAGCACCGCCGGGTCGGCCAGCAGGGCGCGGGCGAAGGCGACCAGCTGGCGCTGGCCGGCCGAGATCCGGCCGCCGCGCTTGCGGACGTCGGTGTCGTAGCCGTTCGGGAGCGCGGCGATGAACTCGTGCGCCCCGATCGCTTCGGCGGCCCGCTCGACCTCGGCACGGGTGGCCTCCGGGCGGCCGATCGCGATGTTCTCGGCGACCGTGCCGGAGAACAGGAAGGACTCCTGGGTCACCATCACCACGTTGCGGCGCAGCTCCGGGGTGGCCAGTTCGCGCAGGTCGGTGCCGTCCAGCGTGATCCGGCCGTCGGTCGGGTCGTAGAACCGGGCCAGCAGCTTGGCCAGGGTGGACTTGCCCGCGCCGGTGGCGCCGACCACGGCGGTGGTCTGGCCGGCGGGCAGCGTCAGGTCGAAGACCGGCAGCACCTCCTTGCCGGTGCGGTAGGCGAACCGCACGCCCCGGAAGTCGACCGTGCGGCCGGTGCCGGCGGCCGCCGGCAGGGCGACGGGGTCGGCGGGCTCGGGCACGGACGGTTCGTGGGCCAGCAGGCCCGCCATCTTCTCCAGTGCGGCGGCGGCCGACTGGTAGCTGTTCAGGAACATCGCCAGCTGGTCGATCGGGTCGTAGAGGCGGCGCAGGTAGAGCACGAAGGCGGTGAGGACGCCGAGCTCCAGGCTGCCGTCGGTGACCAGGTACGCGCCGAGCACCACGATGCCGGTGATCCACACGTTGGCGACGGCGCGGGAGAAGCCGACGTAGCGGGCCATCTCCAGCAGGCCGTCGGCGGTGGCCGCGGCGGACTGCCGGTTGACGGTGCCGAAGGCCTCCTCGTTGGCCCGCTCACGGCGGAACGCCTGCACCGGCCGGATGCCGTTCATGGTCTCGGTGAACTTCACGATCACCGAGGCGACGGCGGTCCGCGAGCGCCGGTAGACCCGCAGCGAGCGCCGTCGGAACGACCGGATGATCAGGTACATCGGCAGGAAGGACGCCAGTGCGGCGAGCCCCATGCGCCAGTCCATCACCAGCAGCACCACCGAGATGAAGCTGACCGACAGCGCGACCGAGAGCAGTTCCTGAAGCCCCTCGTTCAGCAGCTCGCGCAGCGCGTCCACGTCGCTGGTGGCCCGGGAGATGATCCGGCCGGAGGTGTAGCGCTCGTGGAAGTCCAGGCTGAGCCGCTGGGCGTGCCGGAAGATCCGGCCGCGCAGGTCCAGCAGGACGTCTTGGTTGATCCGGGCGCTGTACCGGATGAACAGCCGTTGCAGGTAGGTGGAGAGCAGGGCGCAGCCCAGGTAGGCGACGGTGACCGCGATCAGCGGGCCGTCGTCGTGCGCGCGTAGGGCCGGGATGCCGCGGTCCATCGCCACGGCGACCAGCAGCGGGCCGGTCTGCAGGGCGGCCTGCTGGACCAGGATCACCAGCATGGCCAGCAGGATCCGGCGGCGGTGCGGGCCGAGCAGTTGTCCGAGCAGGGCGCGGGCCGCGCCCGGGGGGACGGGGATGTCCTCGTCGTCCGGTGCCGGGGTGCCGAGCTCCTCCAGCTCCTCGGCCGGCTCCAGGGTGGTGGTCATCGCCGGGTGCTCCCTTCGAGCTCCTGGGCGGCCTCGCCGGACATCAGTGCCCGGTAGGCCGGGGAGCTCCGCAGCAGCTCCGGGTGGGTGCCGACGGCGGTGATCCGCCCGTCGGCGAGGAGGGCGACCCGGTCGGCGAGCAGCACCGTGCTCGGCCGGTGGGCGACGACCAGGGCGGTGGTGCCGGAGAGCACCTCGCGCAGGGCGCGCTCGACCAGCGCCTCGGTGTGCACGTCCAGGGCGGAGAGCGGGTCGTCCAGGACCAGGAAGGTCGGCTCCCCGACCACGGCCCGGGCCAGGGCCAGGCGCTGGCGCTGGCCGCCGGACAGGCTCAGCCCCTGCTCGCCGACCTGGGTGTCGGGACCGGCGGGCAGCCGGTCGACGAAGGACGCCTGGGCGGTGTCCAGGGCCCGGGCGAGCCGGTCGGGACCGGCCTCCGGTGCGCCCATCAGCACGTTGTCCCGGACCGAGGCGGAGAACAGGGTCGGCTCCTCGAACGCGACGGAGACCAGCCGTCGCAGCTCCTCGCGGGGGATGTCGCGGACGTCGCGGCCGTCGAGGGTGATCGTGCCGCCGGTGGTCTCGTACAGCCGGGGGAGCAGGGCGGTGAGCGTGGTCTTGCCGCTGCCGGTGGCGCCGACCAGGGCGAGGGTCTCGCCCGGCCGGATGTGGAGGTCGACGCCGTCCAGCAGGTCGGGGGTGCCGGCGGGTGCGTCGGGGTAGCGGAAGCGGACGCCGGTGAGGCGGATGCCCCGGTCGGCGGCCGGTGCGGCGCCGGTCGGCGTCTCCCCCGGGTCGGGCTCGTCCATGACCTCGAAGTAGCGGTCGGTCGCGGTGGCGGCCTCGTTGGCGTAGGCGAGCAGCCAGCCGAGCGACTCTACCGGCCAGCGCAGTGCGAGGGCGGTGGAGAGGAAGGCGACCAGGGTGCCGGCCGAGAGGGTGTCGTGGGCGACCTGGACGGCGCCGACGGCCAGCGCGCAGCCGAGCGCGAGTTCGGGCAGGCCGACGATGACGGCCCAGAGGTTGGCCAGCAGGTCGGCCTTGCGCAGCTCGGTGCCGCGCAGCCGCCGGCTGTGGCCGGCGAACTCCTCGGTCATCGCGCGGTGGCGGCCGAAGGCCTTGAGGATGCGGATGCCGAGGACGGACTCCTCGACCACGGTGGCCAGGTCGCCGTTCTGGTCCTGGGCCTGCCGGGCGGAGGCGGCGTACCCGTGTTCGAAGTACCGGGTGAGCACCATCAGCGGGACGGCGGGGACCAGGGTGATCAGCGCGAGCTGCCAGCTGAGCACGAACATCAGGGCGGTGCCGGTCAGGAAGACCATCGTGTTGACGATCAGGAAGACCAGCGGGAAGGCCAGGAACAGCCGCATGGTGAACATGTCGGAGGTGGCCCGGGAGAGCAGCTGGCCGGAGGACCAGCGGTCGTGGAAGGAGACCGGCAGCCGCTGGAGCTTGGCGTAGAGGTCGCCGCGCATCGCGGTCTCGACCCGGGCCAGCGGGCGGGCCACGATCACCCGGCGGACCCCGAACAGCCCGGCCTCGACCAGGCCGAGCAGCAGGAGCAGCCCGGCCAGCGGCCACAGGGCGTCCAGGTCGCGGTGGGCGATCGGTCCGTCGACGATCCGGCGGAGCACGACCGGGACGCCGAGCACGCTGCCGGAGGCGATCAGGGCGGCGACCACGGCGCCGGCCAGCCGCCAGCGGGCCGGGCGGGCGTACGGCCACATGCGCAGCAGGGAGCGCACCGTGGACCGGGGTGCCGGTCTGTCCGGTGGATCGGATCTGTCGACCGGCGGTGGGTCGAGGTCCTCGGCGGTGGTCTGCGCGGTGTGCTCGTTCTCGGCCATCGCCGAGAGGGTAGGCCGGGGCCATGACATTTCTCATCCGGTTTTACGCGCCTGTCGGCGGGAACCGGCCATGGTCGTCCACCACCCGGAGCAGCCGGCAGGACCGGGCGGCCAGGGTGAGGTCGGTCAGTGCGGGGTGCTCGTCCGGCGCGGGCTCGTCCCGGGCGGTGTCCACCTCGGTCCGGTAGGCCGCCGCCCAGGGCGCACCCGGAAGGGTGAAGGGGACCGCCTGGGGGCCGGCGTTGAGCAGCAGCAGGAAGCTGTCGTCGCGCAGCGGCCGGCCGTGCTCGTCGCGTTCGGACATCGCGGAGCCGGAGAGCAGCATTCCGAGGGCGGCGGTGGGGGTGAACCAGTCGGCCTCGGTCATCTCCCGGCCGGTGCCGGTGAACCAGGCCAGGTCCCGCTGGCCGCCCGGCACGGCGGCGCGGCCGGAGAAGAAGGCGCGCTGGCGCAGCACCGGGTGCCGGCGGCGCAGGGCGATCAGCCGGCCGGTGAGGTCGGCGAGCGCGCGCCACTCGGGCTGTTCCAGCAGGGACCAGTCCAGCCAGCTGGTGGCGTCGTCCTGGCAGTAGGCGTTGTTGTTGCCGTGCTGGGTGCGGCCGAGCTCGTCCCCGGCGGTGAGCATCGGGACGCCGGTGGAGAGCAGCAGCGTGGTGAGCAGGTTGCGCAGCTGGCGCCGGCGCAGGTCGAGGACGGCCGGGTCGGTGCTCTCGCCCTCGGCGCCGCAGTTCCAGGAGCGGTTGTCCTCGGTGCCGTCCCGGTTGTCCTCGCCGTTGGCCTCGTTGTGCTTCTGGTTGTACGAGACCAGGTCGCGCAGGGTGAAGCCGTCGTGCGCGGTGACGTAGTTGACCGAGGCGTACGGGCGGCGGCCGCCGCGCTGGTAGAGGTCGGAGGAGCCGGAGAGCCGGTAGCCGAGCTCGCGGACGTCGGGCCGGGCGCCGCGCCAGAAGTCCCGGACGGTGTCGCGGTACTTGTCGTTCCACTCGGCCCACAACGGGGGGAAGCCGCCGACCTGGTAGCCGCCGGCGCCGACGTCCCAGGGCTCGGCGATCAGCTTCACCCGGCTGAGCAGGGGGTCCTGGGAGACGGCGCCGAGGAAGGGGTGGTGCATCTCCACGCCGTCGCTGCCCCGGGTGAGGGCGGAGGCGAGGTCGAAGCGGAAGCCGTCGACGCCCATCTCGGTCACCCAGTACCGCAGCGAGTCGGTGATCAGCCGGACGGTGTGCGGCTGGCGGGTGTCCAGGGTGTTGCCGCAGCCGGTGTAGTCGGCGTAGCCGCGGCGGCTGCGGTCCAGCCGGTAGTAGCCGCCGTTGTCGATGCCGCGCAGGGAGAGCGCCGGGCCCATGGTGCCGCTCTCGGCGGTGTGGTTGTAGACCACGTCGAGGATCACCTCGATGCCGGCCGCGTGCAGGGCGCGGACCATCCGCTTGAACTCACCGACCTGCTGGCCGCGGCTGCCGGCGGAGGAGTAGCCGGCGTGCGGGGCGAAGTAGCCGAGGGTGTTGTAGCCCCAGTAGTTGGTCAGGCCGCGGGCCTGGAGGTGGTCCTCGCTGACGTGGTGGTGGACGGGCAGCAGCTCCACGGCGGTGACGCCGAGCCGGGTCAGGTGCTCGATCGCCGCGGGGTGGGCCAGGCCCGCGTAGGTGCCGCGCAGGTGCGGCGGCACGTCCGGGTGGCGCATGGTGAAGCCGCGCACGTGCAGCTCGTACAGGACGGTCTCGGCCCAGGGGGTCTTGGGCCGGTGGTCGTCGTACCAGTCGTCGTCGTCGTGCACCACCACGCCGCGGGGCACGTAGGGCGCGGAGTCGCGGTTGTCCCGGACGGTGTCGGCGACCTCGTGCTCGGGCCAGTTGCGGACGGCGGCGCAGGTGGCGTCGTGGGCGGTGTAGTGGCCGTCGACGGCGCGGGCGTACGGGTCGAGCAGCAGCTTGGCCGGGTTCCACCGGGCGCCGGTCCACGGGTCCCAGCGGCCGTGCACGCGGTAGCCGTACCGGGTGCCGGGCAGGACGCCGGGCAGGTAGCCGTGCCAGGTCTGGAAGGTCTGCTCGGTCAGCCGGTGTCTGCTCTCGCGGCCCTGCTCGTCGAAGAGGCAGAGGTCCACGGCCTCGGCGGCGGGTGCCCAGAGCGCGAAGTTGGTGCCCCGGCCGCCGTGCGGGTCGGTGCGGAAGCGGGCGCCGAGCGGCTGCCAGCTGCCGGGCCAGGGGTCGGGCGGGACCGGGTGGGGCGCCGTGCCGTTGGAGGACGCGGTACGGGGCCGTGGCGCGTCCCGGTCCGTCCCCGTGTCCAGCTCCTGCCACGCAGTCATCGCCGCACCCTCCCAGCGCGGGGGTCCCGTCCCCGCCTTCCTGTTGTTCCCTGATCGGATGCCGCCGTCACGTGGCGAAGGCCCTCGTGACGGACTGTGAACGATTGTGTCCCGCCGTGCGTCCGGACGGCGCCCGATGGGTGAACTCGTTCCCCCGTGTCCCCGGGTCCATGTGGTGGTCCCCGGGTGAAGCGCCCCGGCCGACGGCCGGCCATTCACGGAAACGGCACCTGCCGCCCCTCGAAGATTCACCCGGACGGGCCAGTTATCCTGACCTCCCGCGCCGGTCCGGGGTCCGTGTCCGGCGAGCAGCGCGAAAAAAAGAAGTCCTTCGCCCGGTGCAACCCGACCCGGGCACAGCGCGTGTATTCGCTTTGGGTTACCGGGAGGGGAGAGACCGACGTGAAGCCGGTTCAGGCGGCCGACGCCGCAATACGCAGAAACACGGGGACGACCGGACGGGCCGTCCGCCAGGCCGGGGTCGCGGTGCTGATGGGTGGCGTCCTGCTGCTCGGGTCGGCGTGCAGCTCCGGGGGCGGCGGCTCCAGCGACGGGGGCTCCGGCGGGGGGACGGGTGGCGGGGGTTCCTCGGCCTCGGCGGCCGAGCCCGCGAAGGTCTCGACCGCCCAGCTGACCGTGACGCCCAAGGACGGCGCCACCGACGTGGCCCCGAACGGACTGCAGGTCGCGGTGGCCAGCGGCAAGCTGACCAACGTCGAGGTGACCGACAAGAACGGCAAGGCGGTGGCCGGCGCGATCGCGGCCGACGGCCTGAGCTGGAAGCCGACCGACGCGCTCGCCGTCGGCATGGTCTACAAGGTGAACGCGCAGGCCAAGGACGCGGCAGGCCTGGAGGCCGCCTCGACCAGCACCTTCACCACGCTGACCCCGGCGAAGACCGCGGCGACCAACGACAACATCTCGGACAACAGCACCTACGGTGTCGGGATGATCGTCTCGGTGGCCTTCAGCAAGCCGATCAAGAACAAGGAGGCGGTCACCCAGGGGATCACCTTCGAGGCCTCCGACGGCACGGTCGTCAAGGGCCACTGGTTCGGCACCCAGCGGCTGGACTTCCGTCCGGCCGAGTACTGGAAGCCCGGCACCAAGGTGACCATCCACTACCGCCTGAAGAACGTCGAGGTCTCACCCGGTGTCTACGGTGACGTGGACAAGGACGAGCCGTTCACCATCGGCCGCTACCAGGTGAGCACCGCGGACGCGGCCAGCCACCAGATGACGGTCAAGAAGGGTGACGGCACCACCCAGACCATCGCGATCACCGCCGGCAACGACGACAACCCGTCGTGGAACGGCACCATGGTCGTCTCCAGCAAGGAGAAGGTCACCCGGATGAACTCGGCCACGGTGGCCAACGTGGTCGGCGGCGAGTACGACGTCCCGGACGTCCCGCACGCGATGCGGCTCACCAACTCCGGCACCTACGTGCACGGCAACTACTGGAGCAGCGCCTTCGGCAAGTCGAACGCCAGCCACGGCTGCATCTCGATGCAGGACGGCAAGGGCGGCGACGACGGCTCGACCGCCGGCAAGTTCTGGTCCGGCTCGATGGTCGGCGACGTGGTCAAGATCGTGAACTCCAAGGGCAAGCAGGTCTCCCCGGACAACGGCCTGAGCGGCTGGAACGTCGCCTGGGGCAGCTGGTAGTCCGTCCCCCGGTCACGCGGTGTCGCACCGCGAACCGTCCCCGGAGCCGTCACGGCCCGGTCGTTCTCCGGAACGACCGGGCCGTGCTCTGTTCGTGACCGAATCTCGACCCTGGTCACGCAACCTTGCGGGAGGACCCCACGTGTAAAGGGCTGACGGCCGACTGGGGAGATGGGGAGCAAGCGAGTGAAGTCGATACGTACGGGTCTGGCGGCAGGAGCGGTCACCGGCGCGCTGGTGCTGCTGGCGACCGGCTGCAACGCGGCCGGCGGCGGCACGGCCGCGGGCCCGGCGGCCGCGCTCGCCCCGACCCCGGCGACGTCCCCCACCTCCGCCGCGCCCACCGCCTCCGCGGCGGTGCTGAGCATCGAGCCGGCCGACGGCGCCAAGGGCGTCAAGCCCGCGGGGGCGCTCAAGGTCGGGGTGACCGGCGGCAAGCTGACCACCGTTGCGGTCACCGGCCCGGACGGTGCCCAGGTGCCCGGTGCACTCGCCGCGGACGGGCTCAGCTGGGTGCCGGCCGGCAACCTCGCGGTCTCCTCGCAGTACCGGGTGGCGGCGACGGCGACCGACGCGAACGGGATCGCGACGACGGCCCAGAGCGGCTTCACCACCCTCACCCCGGCCAAGGACGCCGGGGCCCACGACAACATCGCCGACAACGCCACCTACGGTGTCGGGATGATCGTCTCGCTGACCTTCGAGCGGCCGGTCAAGGACCGGGCGGCGGTGGAGAAGGGCGTCACCTTCGAGACCTCGGACGGCACGGTGGTCAAGGGTCACTGGTTCGGCAACCAGCGGGTGGACTTCCGCCCGGCCGAGTACTGGAAGGCCGGCACCAAGGTCACCATGCACTACCGGCTGAAGAGCGTCGAGGTCGCGCCCGGCGTCTACGGCGGGGTGGACCGGGACGAGCCGTTCACCATCGGCCGCTCGCAGCTCAGCACGGCGGACGTGGCCACCCACCAGATGGCGGTGGTGCGCGACGGGCAGCAGGTCGACACGGTGCCGTTCACGGCGGGCAAGCCGGGCTTCGACACCTGGAACGGCACGATGGTGATCGAGGACATGTCCGAGACCACCCGGATGACCTCGCAGGGCGTCGCGGGGGTCGGCTCGGGCGACGAGTACGACATCTCCGACGTGCCGCACGCGATGCGGCTGACCGACTCCGGCACGTACGTGCACGGCAACTACTGGGGCAACGCGTTCGGCTCCTACAACGCCAGCCACGGCTGCATCGGCCTGGCCGACGGCAAGGGTGGCACCGCCGGGTCGCGAGCGGGAAAGTTCTACGCCTCCTCGCTGGTCGGCGACGTGGTCACGGTGGTCAACTCCAAGGGCGGCAAGGTCTCGGCCGACAACGGGCTGAGCGGCTGGAACCTCGACTGGGCCTCCTGGTAGGCGCCGGCCGCGGTTCGAACGGCCGGTCCGGGCCGGTGTTCGGTTGCGCCGGGCATATGCCAGACGAATAGTGATCGTTTGGTCATTGTCCGTGCGCGCCTGCATGCGTTCCGCAATGATGGGCGCATGGCAGGATGGGGCGAAGCGGACCAGGCATCATATTCCTTGGCCGCACTGGCCGATGACGGCCTTTCGACGTGCCGGGTGCCGGCACTGTCGGAGCTGGAACGGCGCACTCCCCCGGAACTGCAGAGGGCCGCGTTCCAGCAGCTCAGGGGCCATTCCCCGGACGAGGAGGCCCGACTCCCGTCCCGTCCGCAGTCGGCCGGCGTCGCCCGCCGGGTGGTGCTCGCCGTCCTGGCGGACTGGGGGCTGCACCAGCACCTGGCGGCGGGGGAACTGCTCACCGGTGAACTGGTCGCGAACGCCGTGCGGCACGCCGGGGGGCGCACGATCGGGTTACGCATGGCGCGCAGGCCCGGCTGCGTCCGGGTGGAGGTGCGGGACTCCTCGCGGGCCCTGCCCTGCCTGATCCTCTCCACCGAGCCGCTGCACGAGAGCGGCCACGGGCTGCGGGTGGTCTCGGAGGTCTCCGACCGCTGGGGCGCGGACCTGCTGCCGCGCGGCAAGGCCGTCTGGTTCGAGCTCAAGGTGCGTGAACGCGTGGCGGGTTGATCCCGGCCGGCCCCGGAAACCAGTGCGGGGCCCCCCGTCCACGATGGTGCGTGGTCTGGGGGCCCCTGCAGGTCACCGCGCAGGCCGATGGGGGTGCATGCCGCGCAGTGGTGACGGCCGGACCGGGTCGTGGAGGCCGTGGATCGCGTCGGCGCACGTAGCGCCGGACTCGTACGACTATTGCACGGCCTCAGCATGTGAGCAAATTGGATTGGAAGGCACGTAACCCACTTCACCTTAGGTGTGTGTATGGATTCGCGTGCCTGCCTGTGATTATTCAGTCGATGGCCATCTTTCCGTCACTGCCGACCGCAGGCGCGGTCGGCGGGCCGGACGCACCCGAGGGTGAACCCCCGGCTCGGCGACTCACTCCTTGCGGTGAACGGGTGGCGCGAGGGGCTGACCGGGGCGGCCGGCGCGGATCAGGTCCTTCATCCGTGCGACGTGCCGGCCCGCCGCCGCGCTCCACTCCGGGGCCGGCCGCGGCGGGGCCGGGCCCCGGCGGCAGTCGTGGCACACGCCGCCCGGCAGGGTCCTCGGCGGCCCGGGTCTGCCGCAGTCGGTGCACTCCATCATCCGCACCCGCGGCGCCGCGGCGGCGGCCCGCGGGGGCGGCGCCGGCGGCAGCTTCTCGACCAGGCGTCTGCGGGCCAGCGCACCCGGGGAGTGCACGGACTGCGGTAGCCCCGAGGTGAGGGCGATCGTGAGCTGTTCCGGCGTCGCACCGCGCGCCAGCCACTCGGCCGCCGCGCCCTCCAGCGCGGCGCACTCGGCGGCGGACAGCATCATCCGGGCGTCGACCCGGCCGAGACCGGCCAGCGTCTCGTACGCGTCCGAGCGGGCGGCCCGCTCGGACGGCGCCGGACGCGACGGCCGTGGGGGCCGTGGCGGATCGGCGGCGGGCGGGGAGTCGTCCGGCGGATCGTCGGCGGGCACGCCGCGGCCGAGGAACGCCAGCCACCAGGCGTCCGAGCGCGGCACCCGGGAGAAGTACGTCCGCTGCACCCAACGGACGCCGTCCGTACCGGCGTTCTCCCGGAAGCGGCGCAGGTGGCCCGCCTCGGACAGTTTGCGCAGGGCGGACCGCACGGCCTGCTGGCCGTAGTACGGCTGCTCGCGGGCGAGCGTCTTGGTGTCGATCGCCGCGCCCTCGGGGAGCCGGTCGATGAACGCCGCCAGGTAAGCCTCGCGGGCGGACAGGTGTGCGAAGTTCGCTGCGCTGTACGGGATTTCGGCCGGTGCGGACCGCTTTCCGAAGCCGGTGTTGGCCATCGGATGCGCGTGAGGGGCCGGGGGAGCGCTAAAGTCTGAGGAAGCCACAGGATTGCCTTGTCCGGTTGGTGTGGTCAGACCCCCGTTCGGTGTTGGTAGCGCCGGCGGGGGTCGTTTCGTTGCTGCGCACGCTACACGGCCGTGACGCATGGTCGCGACTCGGTGACGATTGGTCATATCTGATGGCCGCAGCGGCACTTGGGTGGGTGGGTGGGAAGGGGTAACCCACCCGTTCCGACAAGAGAGAGCTCGACCCCCGCGGCTTGAGCTTCGGGGCTACGAAGGCTCCTGCCGCACCGCGAACGCAACGAACTCGGCCCACGCGGCGGACGGGAACCCGAGCGTCGGGCCGCCCCGGTCCTTCGAGTCCCGGACGTGCACGGTGCCGGGGGAGGAGGCGACCTCGACGCAGGCGCCGCCCTGGTCGTCGCTGTAGCCGGATTTGAACCACGTCAGCTCGGTGTTGCTCACAGTTCCTCCGCCACCCTCATGATGAACAGCGCCGACTCCTCGGCGCTCAGAGCCTGCATCCGGATCATTCCATGGCGCTGGGCGAGGGTGCTCACCTTGAGCGGATCGGCATACAGCGCGCCGGTCTCCTGCCCTTCCACGTAGGCGAATTGCTCGTGATCGGCGTTCTCCAGCAGGACCAGGGGGCCGCTCAGCCCCGGGTAGGCCACCCGGTCGGCCGGCAGCACCTGGATGACCACGTTGCGCAGCCTGCCGACCTCGACGAGGTGCCGGAGCTGGCGCCTCATGGTGGCTCCGCCTCCGACCAGGGTGCGGAGCGCGGCCTCGTAGATCACGAACGCGAACAGCACGGTCGGCGAGTGCCTGAGCCTCTCCTGCCGCTGGAGTCGGCCGGCGACTCGCGCCTCGACGGTCTCGTCGTCCAGCGGCGGGCAGCTGTTGCCGATCAACTCCCGGGCGTACTCCTCGGTCTGCAGCAGGCCCGGGACGAGCAGCGTCTCGAACCAGTGGATGGCGATCGCCTCGGCCTCGTGCGTCATGAACTCCTGCGTGCGCGCCGGAAACCGCTCCGGGGTGAGGTACTCCGTGGCGGCGACCAACTTCCCTTGCGCGCCGCAGAGTTCGTCCGCCACCTCCAGTAGCCGCAGGGTGGGTCTGCGCCGCCCCTGCTCCATCGACTTCACGCTCTCCGGTTCGTAGTTGGCCGCGCGGCCCAACTCCTCACGGGTGACGCCCGCGTGGGTGCGCCAGAGCTTGATCTGGTTGCCGCAGTAGCGCCACGCCATCGGCGGCCGGGCGGTCTCGCTCGTCACCGGGTGCCGTCCCCTCTCCAGGTACGCGCCGGGTACGACCACCTGCTGTACCCGTGGCGTCACTCCTGAGCGTAGGGCCCGACCGGCACCTTGGGAGCGTCGATCGGCGCAGAACGCGCCCGTGAGTGAACCGGCCCGAGGACGACCATGACCGCACACACCGCCGTTCCCACCGAGTGGCTGCTGCCGTTGCGCGCCCGCAGTGCGGGCCGTGCCCGCGCGCTGCTGCGGGCACGGGCCCATGCGTGGAGCCTGCCCGGGGAGACGACGGAGACCGCACTGCTCCTGCTCAGCGAGCTGGTCACCAACGCCTGCCGGCACGCCCGGGTCCCTCCGGGCCGGCGGGTCGGCATCCGCTGCACCCTGCGGGACGGCGTCCTGCGCGTGGAGGTCTCCGACCCCGGTGACGGCGTCCCCCACCCCCGTCGGGCCGCCCCCGACGACGAGTCCGGCCGGGGCCTCGCCCTCGTCTCCGCCCTCGCCACCGCCTGGGGCAGCCACCCACGGCCGTCCGGCCCGGGCAAGACGGTCTGGTTCGAACTCGGCAGGGGCGAGGCACCTTCGGCCGAGTGACCGGGACGACGGAGGGCCGACGGGACGGGGCGCACTCGTCCCCGGCGGCCGTCACGGTGTCCCGTTCGTCGAGCCGTGCCACCCGGTGCCCCGGTGCGGCACGGCTCGTCGGAGTACGGGAGGGGCGCTCGCGGACCCTCACGCTCCCCGGACCGGTCGGCCTCCGACCGGCCGGCGGATCAGCACTCGATGACGTTGACCGCGAGTCCTCCGCGCGAGGTCTCCTTGTACTTGATCTTCATGTCCGCGCCGGTCTCCTTCATGGTCTTGATCGCCTTGTCGAGCGACACGTGGTGCCGCCCGTCGCCGCGCAGGGCCATCCGGGCGGCGGTGACGGCCTTGACGGACGCCATGCCGTTGCGCTCGATGCACGGGATCTGGACCAGGCCGCCGACCGGGTCGCAGGTGAGGCCCAGGTTGTGTTCTATGCCGATCTCGGCCGCGTTCTCGACCTGCTCGGGGCTGCCGCCGAGGACCTCGGCGAGGCCGCCGGCGGCCATCGAGCAGGCGGAGCCGACCTCGCCCTGGCAGCCGACCTCGGCGCCCGAGATGGAGGCGTTCTCCTTGAAGAGCATGCCGATCGCGCCCGCGGCGAGCAGGAAGCGGACGATGCCGTCGTCGTCGGCGCCGGGGATGAAGTTCTGGAAGTAGTGCAGGACGGCCGGGATGATGCCGGCCGCGCCGTTGGTCGGGGCGGTGACCACGCGCTGTCCGGAGGCGTTCTCCTCGTTCACGGCCATCGCGTAGAGGGTGACCCACTCCATCGCGTTGGCCGGCCCGATGCCCTCCGCGCGCAGCGCGCGGGCGCCGGAGGCGGCTCGGCGGCGGACCTTGAGGCCGCCGGGCAGGATGCCCTCGCGGGCCATGCCGGCGTCGACGCACTCCTTCATCACGCCCCAGATCTCCAGCAGTCCGGTGCGGATCTCGGCCTCGGTGCGCCAGGCCTTCTCGTTCTCCAGCATCAGGCCGGAGATCGACAGCCCGGTCTCCCGGGTGAGCCGCAGCAGTTCCTCGCCGGTGCGGAAGGGGTAGCGCAGGGCGGTGTCGTCGGGCACCACCCGGTCGGCGCCGATGGCGTCCTCGTCGACGACGAAGCCGCCGCCGACCGAGTAGTAGGTCTTCTCCAGGACGCTGCTGCCGGCGGCGTCGAAGGCCCAGAGGGTCATGCCGTTGGCGTGGTAGGGCAGGGACTTGCGCCGGTGCAGGACCAGCTGGGTGTCCGGGTCGAAGACGATCTCGTGGGCGCCGAGCAGCCGCAGCCGCTGGTCGGCCTTGATCCGCTCGACGTCCAGGTCGGCCTGGTCGACGTCGACGGTGCGGGGGGAGTTGCCCTCCAGGCCGAGGAGGACGGCCTTGGGGGTGCCGTGGCCGTGCCCGGTCGCGCCGAGCGAGCCGAAGAGCTCCGCCCGGACGGTGGTGACCTGGGTCAGCAGCCCTTCGGACTTCAGCCGGCGGGCGAACATCCGGGCCGCCCGCATCGGGCCGACGGTGTGCGAGCTGGACGGGCCGATGCCGATGGAGAAGAGGTCGAAGACGCTGATGGCCACGGGGGACGTCCTTGTCTGGTCTCGTGGAGACGTGCTAGAGGGTGCGGGCACGGCGCGGGGCACCGCGGTCCACTGTCCAGTGTGCGCGGTGCCCCGGCGAACCGGGGGGTACGGCGGAGGTCGCCCGTCCCACCCCCCGGTGAACTACAGGTTCGGGTAGAGCGGGTACTTCTCGGCCAGGGCGGTGACGCGGGCCTTGAGTGCGGTGGCCTTGGCGTCGTCGAAGGCGGGGAGGAGGGCCTGGGCGAT